>NZ_FNGO01000008.1 GCF_900103135.1 Halarsenatibacter silvermanii
GAAGGTCCTTTAGGTTTCAGCGAGCATACTGTGCGGGGATTAAAGAAGATGAAATTAAAGACAGGATTATCTCTTTTAATAATGCTGGCTATGGCAGTAGGAAGGATTAAAGAAGGGCAGAAAAATAAAATTCGCAGTTTGGTAAAGGCTGCCTGAGAAAGAGCTGCCTGGAATCAGTAATTTAAAAATTAAAACCAACCTGGAGGGGAGAAGTATGTCTGATTTGCCGGCAAAAAGATAAAACTTTTTTCGGGATGGATAAAAAGAGCCTGGTACCGGCTCATTATATAAAACCTCTGTGCTGAAAAGCTGACTTAACAGATTTAAAAGTGAAAATTGGACCTATCGAAAAAAGCTTAATTTTAAAAAAAGTTGTAATTTTCCTGGCTTTCTGTTATTATAAAATCAAATTATCATATTCACTTAATAAATTTTTATAAAGAAAAAAAGGGCAAACCTATCGCAAGGTAGGGGCGCAAAGCTTAAGGTCTAAAGGTTTAATTCTTTAAGATTGCTGAGCTGCTAGAATATGTATTTTTAATGGTTTCCAGCAATTATTGCTGGAAGTTTTAGTTATTTTGATGAAGAGTGAATGGCTCAAAAAAATTTAAGAATAAATAGTAATAAGCATAAACCGCGGGAAGGAGGCAAATCGGAGTTTTATCAGGACGGTGGGGAAATTTGAAAGCACCTAACTCAACTTTCATTGATCATTTAGGGGGATGAAGAAATAACAGGCAGCAGTTCAATATATTTCAGGAGGGGGAGAGCAATGTTATTCAAAAGCGAGAAGGTAGAAACAGAAGGTTTGAGTTTTTCGGTTAAGTTGATAGCCATATTTTTATTGATCAGCCTCATACCACTGGCCGTGGTGGCCTATTTAAGTTTGCGTAATGCTACCGAGGGTCTGGAAGATTCAGCTTTCGATCAGCTGGAAGCAATTCAGGAAATCAAGGTAGTAGAGATTGAGGATTTTTTCAATGAGAGGCTGGCCGATGTTCGGGTGCTGGCAGATTCTATGAATCCCCGTCAGAGCATAGAAGATCTGGGCGCCTGGTTTGATTTGGAAGGGCTGGACGGAGATAATTATCTTGATCATAGAGAAAGATTTGATGATTATTTTGCCAATTATATTCAACAATATGGTTATTATGATTTGTTTTTGATCCAGCCGGATGGAGATATAGTCTACACGGTGGAAGAGGAAAATGACGTCGGAACCAATTTGATCGACGGCAGATATAGTGATTCCAATTTAGCCGAAGCTTTTGAACAGGGGCAGGATGATGTGGCCATGGTCGATTATGAGATGTACGCTGCTTCTGATGAACCGGCCATGTTTGTGGCAGCTCCCATTGAAGATGATGATGAACTTTTGGGAGTGCTCGCTCTCCAGGTGGATGATGAGGCAATAAATGATATTATGGCAGTAGAAGAAGGCATGGGTGAAACTGGAGAAGTCTATCTGGTGGGTGAGGACAGGCTTATGCGTTCTGATTCTCGCTTTGAAGCAGGCACACTGCTGCAGAGAGAAGTTGATACTACAGCTGTAAGAGAAGCCATGCAGGGTGTGGAGGATCAACAAATCATAGAAGATTACAGAGGTATTAATGTATTGAGCTCTTATGAGCGTTTGGAACTGCCGGGTTTTACCTGGGCTGTTATTGCAGAAATAGATGAAGCTGAAGCTTTTGCCGTGGCGGATAACATGCGGAACACAGTATTCTGGATTGCGGGTATAGCAGCTATACTCATCATAATTGTAGCCTATATATTCGCCCAGAATTTAACCCAGCCTGTTGTCAGATGTGTAAACTTCGCCCAGGAGATTGCCAGAGGTAACTTAGCTTATGATAAACTACAGATCAAAAGAAAAGATGAGTTCGGGGTATTATGCAATTCGCTCAACGGTATGCGGGCGGATTTAAAAGAGACAGTAGGACAGATAGCCAATATAGCAGAAGATCTCTCCTCAAATAGTGAAGAGCTTTCTGCTACCAGTGAGGAGATGTCGGCCTCGGCTCAGGAGGTTACCTCCGCCATAGAGCAGGTAGCATCCGGGGCGGAAGAACAGACCGCTCAGATAAATGAGACTGAGGAGAACGTGAGAGGACTGAGCGAAGAGATACAGACCGTCAATGATCAGGCGGACAATATGGAAGAACAGGCGGATAACGTGCTGGATGAAGTGGATAAGGGCAGCGAAACTGTGGACGCGACCAGCGATAAGATAAATAAGGTAAATACCAATCAGAGAGAGATGGCCCAAAGCGTAAACGAACTGGGTGAGCTCTCCGATGAAATAGGAAATATAGTTGACATGATCAATAACATCTCCGAGCAGACCAATCTTTTGGCCCTCAATGCTGCTATCGAGGCAGCCAGAGCCGGCCAGGCAGGTCAGGGCTTCAGCGTTGTGGCCGATGAGATAAGAGAGCTGGCTGAAGAATCTTCAGAAGCTACTGATGAGATAAATGATCTGATCAAGGAGATTCAGGATAAAGTAGAGACAACCACAGATCGCATGGAAGATACAGAAGAAGTAGTGACAGAAAGCGTGGAAGCCATAGACACCACCGAAGAATATTTTATAGAGATTGAAGGAGCGGTAAATAAACTGGGTGAATTGATTGAGAATGTAGTGGAAAGTGCTGAAGGTATGGCCGCCAACAGCAGCGAGGTCAGCGCTGCCATGGAAGAGATAGCGGCTGTCAGCGAACAGTCTTCCAGCAATGCTCAGGAAGTCTCCGCTTCCAGCGAAGAGCAGGCTGCTTCCACCCAGGAGATAGTAGACGCATCCGAAGAGCTGGCAGAGATGGCTCAGGACCTGGCCGATCAGGCGGATAAATTCGAGCTTTAAAAACGAAACAGTCTCCGCCAGAAACAATACGGTTTAACAAAAAGCTGAATATAATGGGGAATATAATTGCAGGATGGCAGTGGTGTTCTTCACCACTGCCATCCTGTTTTTTGAAAAATTAAATGGAAGTGTAATCATAAAATTAACTAAAGATTCAAAGTGACAGGGCTCCAATAAAATTAATTTCTACTAATCATCCAAAATTCGCAGGTAAATTTAGTTTTATGCAGAAAATAATTATATGATGACTTGATAAGCAATAACGATAACTTATGTCCTTATGTTTTTGGATCTTCTTTTTATCAGTTGATAGATATCGTATATGCATGGCCAAAAAATAGTGTCCCCGGCTCAGGATGTGCCGGGCTGAGCGGGAGCTCAGGGACAAGCTTTTGCGAAGGGAGCGCAATTTTTTAACCTGAAAGCATCCGGAGGCTGGATCCAGTAAGATCTGCCTGATTTATTTTTTGAACCGGTCAGCGTCCATCAGCTACAATAGAAAACTGACAATGCATGATATCGGTAAGGCTTCCATACCCGAGGAGATTCTCTCCCATCACGAGCGCTGGCCTATGGAGTGATAACTGCCGGCAGACTCTATAAAAGTGCAGTGAGCAAAGAGAAGGCCCTAATGGAGATGATGAAAGAAGACTAAATCTTTCAGCAAAGGTGGGAATACAAAATTGGAAGCGAAAGTTAGAAAAGGTCACAGGGAAGCCTGCTTAATACCTGAAGGTTCAATAAACATCAGCAATTCTGAAAGGCTAAAGAGGAAATTCATGGGCGTTGTACATGAAGGTTTTGACAGAATAATTCTGGACTTTAAGAATGTAGATAACATAGACAGCGTCGGTGCAGGCAAGATTCTTTTTTTTAATTCAATTTTGCAGAAAAAAGACGGCAGGCTAATTATTACAAACATAAACTCTGATGAGGTTAAAAAAGCATTTGATTTGATTGAGCTTTCAAATGCCGTCAAAATAAAAGAATAAAAAATACGCTGCGGCAATATCAATGTCGGGAGGATATCATATTATGTCAGAAAAATTTTCTTTCTTTAGAAGATTAACGGTCAAAGCCAAACTTTCCCTGGCTGTTATACTGGTGGTTTTGCTGCTGGCAGCAGGTTTGAGTTTTTATGCCATAAACCAATCCGAGGATATGATATTGGGCCAGGAAGAGGAAGCACTGTACAGTGTGGGGGATTTTGTGGAGGCGAAGATGGAAGATAGGCTGAATGCTGCTCGAACGAGCGTTTTGAGCATAGCTCACAACACCGATATTCAGAGGCTTTTTTCCGAGAGGGATAGAGATGAATTAAGAGATAGGCTTCTGCCCGCCTATGAGCAGATTTCGGATGAAGTGGCCCAGTTTCAACTTCATGAACCTGACTCAACTTCTTTTTTAAGGCTGCATGCACCGGATGAATACGGTGACAGCCTAAGAGATTTTAGAAATACAGTAAATCAGGCCAACGAAAATGAAGAGATAGTCATGGGACTGGAAGAGGGCCGGGGCGGCTTTGGTTTCCGGGTGGTTGTGCCGGTAAGTTACGAAGGCGAGCATCTGGGAACGGTCGAGTATGGCTCCAGCTTCGGTCAGGAGTTTGCCGAGGAGATGCAGGAAGAACTCGGCGGCGATTACTTCATATACATATTTGAAGACGCTGCCGGTGTGGCCTGGGATGCTGTAGAAGAAGGTAGACTTGGGGCCACAGCTGAAGACTTGTGGGAAGTAGAGGATGAACATATTTCCAGGGTGCGGGAAGGAGAAAGAGTTTTTACGCTGGCCGAGGATGAAAATGATCGGATACTGCTTTTGCCTTTCGAGGATTTTCAGGGGCAGGTCAGCGGTTACATCAAAGCCGTCCAGGATAGAGAAGATATTGTGGCTCAGAGTGCTGCCACCACCAGAAAAATGGGTTTGCTGGCGGCTGTAGGCACGCTTTTAGCTGCCGTAATTATATACCTTTTGGTGAGAAAGCAGCTTAAACCCCTGCAGAAGTTTGCCGACCTATTTTCTGATCTAGCGCTCGGTGATCTCACAGCCAGATTCCCTGTCAGGGATATTAACTGTTCGGAAATTATGGAATGCGGTGAAGAAGAATGCCCGGAATTTCAGCAGGAAGGTGTCCTCTGCTGGTTTACTGTGGGCAGTTTTGCCCCTGAATTCGGCGATGAGGTTCACTGTCCTAAAATCAGCTCGGGTGAGTATGAAAGCTGTGAAGAATGCATATGCTACAAAATGGTCAACACCGATGAAATTCAAACCATGGGCTCGTGGTTTAACAAATTGGGTGACACCATGCAGGATATCATAAAAGATGTTAAATCCACCACTGAAAATCTCTCTGCTTCCAGCCAGGAATTGTCCGCCAACAGCGAGGAAATATCCGCCTCGGCCGACGAAGTCAGCACCGCCATTGAGCAGGTAGCTTCCGGTGCGGAGGAGCAGGCAGCCCAGATAGATGAAACCGAGGATCATGTAGATGATCTAAGCCATCGAATCGATACTGTAAATGAAAAAGCCTCTTCTATGGAAATGGAAGCAGATAGAGCCATTAATGAGGTGGACAAAGGCAGTGAAGCTGTGGATGTGACCAGTGATCGCATCGAACAGGTAGAAAAAAATCAGATAGACGCCATGGAGAAAATAGAAGAGCTGGGTGAGCTTTCTGATGAGATCGGCAATATAGTTGCCATGATCAACAATATTGCCGAACAGACCAATCTGCTGGCTTTGAATGCTGCCATTGAAGCAGCCAGAGCAGGTCAGGCCGGCCAGGGATTTAGCGTGGTAGCTGATGAGATACGTGAACTGGCCGAAGAATCCTCAGAAGCCACTGAAGAGATAAATGAGCTGATCAAGGAGATTCAGACAAAGGTTGATAGCACAACAGAGATGATGGATGATTCGGGAGAGGTTGTGAAAGAAAGTGTTTCGGCAGTGGAAACAACCGAGGAAACATATAAGGAAATTGAAGAAGCTGTCTCCAGCGTGGTGAATTTGATAAATGAGGTCGCTGAGAGCGCTGAAAGCATGGCTGATAACAGCAGTAGAGTGAGAGAGGCCATGCGCGAAATAGCAGAAGTGAGCGAAGAATCTTCCAGCAATACCGAAGAAGTAGCCGCTTCCAGCCAGGAACAGAGTGCTTCTACCCAGGAACTCACAAAACTGTCAGAAGATCTGGCTGAGATGGCCCAGGAGCTGTCAAACAGGGTTGATCATTTCAAAGTATGAAATCTTAAGATCTTAAGACAGAAAAAGTCTTCAGGATAGCACAGGAATTAAAAAGACTTATTTAAACGAAGGTATACAGGAGGGGGTCGGTAGGTTGAGAGTTCAACCTACCGACCCCCTCCATTTTTCTCCCTTTTTCCTGCTGTACTGGCTAGAAATATTAGCCTCGAAAAGATGTTAACAGCCGGTCTTGTCCGGATATTCGGATTGTGATAAAATTCTTAGTATCAAATTTATAGGGGGAGCTGAAAAAAGATGACAGAAGAGATGGAGGGATTAGAACCTGAAATGATCAAAGATTCCAGTATATCTTTCAGGGGAAAGCTGGGGGAGTATACCACAAGAATTGACAGGAATGGTCATCAGCTGGTGTATAAGCTCGATGAATCCAGAGATGATCCCGGCCAAAAACAGCTCGATGTTCGTCAGCGCTTTAAGAACTGCAGTGAGAGACTGACTGCTCTGGAGAAAAGCGATATAATAAGCTGGAAAAATAGAGTGGCGGGTAAAGCAAATACCTATCAGGGGCTTTTTGTACAGCTGGCTCAAAGAGCTTATTACCGGGAAAATAGCAGTTTTAATTTGATCAGGGGTGTGAAAGTTTTAGATAAAAAACCTGACAGTGTAAATTTTATTTTTACATTTGACGTGCCGGGAGATTTTATTGTTCTCCACAGAAAAAAGAGGGAAGGCAGCTGGAAAAATGATAATTTTATTCTGTCCGATATAACTGCAGATAAAGGGACTTTCAGCCTGATAAAATTAACACCGGAAACAGAGTATATGGTGCGGATTATTCAGCCCCGTACTCCCATACAAACCCGGGAAGAAAGAAACCTTGGTATTGTGGGTAATCAGCCCGTTCCCACTCATATAATGGGGGAGAGCGGAGATTACTGTTTTCAAACTGCTGTTTGAGATCATACCATGATGAATAAAGAAAATTTAATTTCGTAAAGATGGCTGCCGGGAGAAAACCCCGGAAGGTTGACATATGTTCAATTAGTTATTATAATTATATGTGGATAAAATCTTCACCATTATTATGTTTTGGATAATTTCATTGCTTCTGAGATAAAATGCGTATATATATTTTCACTTCAATTTCCGCTCTTCTGCGAGCGGAATTTTTTACGTCTTCGCTCGGTCTTTTCTCCGGGATGGCCATCCAAATTTTTCATCCATAAAAAGAGAAAATATCTTCATGCTATCGTGCGAATATGAATATAGAGACAAAAAATATCTGAAGGAGGGAATGGTCTATGGAGTTTCAACCTTTTGTAGTTGGTATTTTTCATCTGGGAATATTATCTTTCTTTTTAATACTTGGTAAAATTATCCGGGTTAAACTAGGAGGGTGTTGAAAAACCCCCCCATGATTTCCAGGCAAATATCGTCACAATTCTTATCATAATAACTAGGGTTTACCAGATACTTCAGTATTTGCTTCTGCCTTCTGCGGCCATAGGTGGATTGATAGCTATGGCGGTAAGCCCCCTTCGTTTAGATACTTCAGTATTTGCTTCTGCCTTCTGCGGCCATAGGTGGATTGATAGCTATGGCGGTAAGCCCCTATACGCTGGGGGGGATTATCGACTTTCCTGAGCTGATAGTACAGATATATGATAACTTTCAGGAGATATCAATATTTCTGCTGAATTTCGTTTTCGCAGGTATGTTTATCGGCAGAAAGATACCCAGCTTGAAAAAGTCCTTTAAAGAAGCGGGCCCGCAAATTTTGCTGGGACAGATGCTCTCCTGGGGGCAGATTCTTATGCCTTCACTGCTGGTAGCCTTTTTGCTCTCCCGCTTTTACGACCTGCCGGAAGCCTTTGGCACCCTGGTAGCTGTAGGCTTTGATGGGGGAGCTACTGTTGCCGTAGGATACACTTCAACCTTTCAGGAGCTGGGCTGGTATCCGGAAGGAATTCAGCTGGCCATAGCTGCCGGAGTTGTCGGCGTACTGGGAGGTTGCATGATCGGTGTAAGCCTGATCAACTGGCTGGTCCGCAGAGGATATATTCAGGAGGCAGATGATCCCAATGACCTGCCGGACAATGTTAGAAGGGGGCTTCTCGATGAGGAAAATTTTGAGAGAGCCGGCACTATTACCGTAGTACCTCAATCTGTCGAACCTATAGCTCTGCACCTCTGTCTATTCGGTATGGCTATGCTGGGAGGCTGGGTATTTGTCTCGCTGCTGGAAACTCTGCCGGGCTTTTTGGGCACCTTCTTCAGCTTCGCTCCGCTGTTCCCTTTTGCCATGATAAGCGGTATGATTCTGCAGATTCTGCTGAATAAGTTCAATTACGGTTACCTGGTGGACAGAGGCCTGGCCGAAAGACTCTCCGGCCTGGGGCTGGAGTTCTGCATACTGTCTGTTTTTGGCTCGCTCAACCTGCCTTTGATTCTTCAGTCCTCGATACCGCTGGGAGTTATCATAATTTCCGGTATCGTCTGGAGTCTGGCCACCGCAATTTATGTGGCGCCCCGCATAATGCCCGATCACTGGGCGGAGAGAATGCTGGTTGATTACGGGCAGTCCATGGGCAACGTTCCCGTAGGTATGATGCTTTTGAGAGTTGTAGATCCTCAGTTCAAAACTCCTGCTCTGGAAACATTCTCTTACAAGCACACTTTTCACGCTCCGGTATTTTTCAGCATTCTGGCCTTTTTACCCATACTGGCCAGTATGGTCGGCATCGAGGTGGTGGCTTTGATAAGCTTTGTTGCCATAGTGCTGTGTTATCTGCTGGCCAGATTGCTGGGTTATTGGCAAAGCTCGGAAAAACTTAAAGACGTGCTGGAAAATAAATAGAGCCAGAGGTGAGAATGACTCGCTCCTTGATTTTAACCCGGGGTTGTGATAAGTTAAAAAAAATTGATAATGGTTTACCTTTAGAAGCTATATCGTCTATCATCGGTCATACGTGAGGTGTTTTAAACTGGATATAGAGAAGATCAGGTCCCGGCTGCAGAACAGATCGCCTGAACCTCTGGGAATAAAGGAGAGTTATTCAGTTTTGCTTCCTCTTGTCCATCTAGAAGGGGAATGGCAGATACTTTTTCAGGTCAGGTCAAAGAAAATTTCTACGCAGCCGGGTGAAGTTTCTCTGCCGGGGGGAGGGATTGAGCCCGGGGAAAACGCCCGCGGGGCTGCCCTCAGGGAAACCCGGGAGGAGCTGGGCCTGAAGAGAGATAAAATCGATATGCTGGGAGAGCTGGATTATCTGATCACTCCCTATAATCTGATAATTTATGCTTTTCTGGGCAGAATTAGAGTGAGATCTCTGTCAGAACTCGATTATAATACTGCTGAAGTCGGCGATATCTTTGCTGTGCCGGTGGAATATTTCCGTGATAATCCTCCCGAAGAATATCAGATCAGAGTTGAGAGCGAACCAACAGGAGATTTTCCCTATGAATTGATCCCGGGCGGAAAAGATTATGACTGGCGCCAGGGAAATTATTCCGTATATTTTTACAGTTACGAAGAGTTTGTAATCTGGGGGTTTACCGCCCGCCTTATCAGGGCTTTTCTGAAGCTTAAATACTGGAAGCAGTGATAATATGGTATTATTGACGGCTGAGGGATACAGTAAAATTAAAAATGTGACAATCTGCGGAAAGAATTTGCCGGAATTTTTGCCGGGACGGTCTGCGGCAGGATTGATAGGCTTCTTTACGATTTTTATGCTGGTTGTGATTATGCTTCCGGGAAGTTTGGCTGCGGCAGAAGAGATAACCCTTTTACGCACGGCCGAACGGGAGACAGGCGAGCTGGCCTTGCTCGATTATCGGGAGGAGGTGCATTATCTCTGGCCCGGCGATATGCTCGGCGGCTACGAGCTTGTTGAAGTCAAAGAAGACCATATCACTCTGCAGAGTGCGGACAGACACTACAGACTTTTTGAGGATAAAAGTCTGCCCCGGGCGAAATCAGTGCTGGAAAAAAGATTTTACGGTCAATCGACGTATTTTGCCATCGATTTAATCGCAAGAGAAAATCTCGAACCCGGCGACAGGGGTAGAGAGGTTGTTTTTCTGCAGCACATTCTCTATCAGACCGATTTTTTAGATTCACATCCCGGAGGATATTTTGACGGGGAGACGGAAGCAGCCGTAAAAGAATTTCAGGAAGAATTTGATCTGGAAGGCGAAGGAAAGGTAACCGCTTCCACCTGGGCCCGCCTTAAGCTCAGCGATATACCCGGATTGAGCGGCAGCAGGCCGGGACTTAAACCCGAGGTTAAACCGATAGAGATTTCCAGCGATGAGGAAGTGCCCGAGGGTGAAATTGCTGCCCCTGCCCTAAAGGAGTTTGATACTGTTTCGGAAGAAGAATTTGAGCTTTTTACCAGGATTATTAACGGAGAAGCCCGGGGCGAACCCTTCCAGGGTAAAGTGGCCGTGGGAGCTGTGGTGGTTAATCGGGTTAACAGTTCCCGCTTTCCCCGCACAATAACTCAGGTCATCTACGATCAGGCTCAATTCTCTCCCATTCAGGATGGGTCTTACCGGCTGCCTCCTTCTCAGGAATCCCGGGAGGCCGCCCGGGAAGCTATCAAGGGCAGCGATCCCACCGACGAAGCTCTTTATTTTTATAATCCCAGGATAGCAACTGATTACGACTGGGTTGAAAATAAAGAGAGGGTAACAACTATAGGCGGACACGAGTTTCTGCGCTGAAGCTGACTTTGTCCGCGCTTTTTCTATCGTTTTTTAGTTAGCAGGGAAATTTCCTCTGACGAAATCAGCCTGCCCAGCAGATAGGCGAGGGGGATTGTTATGGCCACGCTGGCGCCCCCCTGCAGCAGATCACCGGGAATGCCGCCTAAAGCCGCTTCAAAACCGACCATAAAACCTCCAGCTACAAAGTAGCCGAAAACCATCCAGAGGGCAGCCAGTGACAATCCCAGAATGACCCGGGGGACAGGCTTTTTATGCCTGTGAAAGATCCGATGGCCTATTCTCCCGGCGATATAGCCTTCCATCCCCTTGACGACGAGCGTCCAGGGGGCCCAAAAAGCGTATCCCAGCAGGATATCGGCCATAGCTGAACCTATAGCTCCGGCTGCGAGCCCTCCCCAGGGCCCTAAAAGCAAAGCGGCGGCAAATATCATTGTATCGCCGATGTTGATATATCCCTGAGTTCCGATCATCGGTATGGTTATAGCCATGGTGGCCATCGCCGTCAGGGCTATAAAAATTCCGTAGAGGGTGATCTTCTGTATTCCCTCGTTCGGCATTTAAATCTCTCCCTCCCGGGCTTCGTATATTTGTGTGCCAGTTTTTCCCTTTAAAGCGGCATCCGCATTTTCCAGAGATGTTATCAGCGATTTTTTATTCGGGCCGCTTTCAGCAAATTCTACAGCTGCTTTGACTTTCGGCAGCATGCTTCCCTCGGCGAAATGGCCTTCATCTGCATATCTTTTGGCTTCCTCCGTGGTCATTTCATCGAGCCATTTTTCTTCTTCGGTGCCAAAATTTAAAGCCACTTTTTCCACTTCGGTCAGTATTATCAGGTAGTCGGCCTCGAGTTCTTCCGCCAGTTTTTCGCTGGCATGATCTTTATCTATTACAGCCGGCACTCCTGCCAGTCCATTTTCTTTTCGAACCACGGGAATTCCACCGCCTCCACAGGCTATCACTATTTTGCCGGAGGCCACAAGCTCTCTGATCATGTCCTTTTCTGCTATGTCGACGGGAAGAGGGCTGGGAACCACCCGACGATAGCCGCGGCCGGAGTCTTCGACCATACTGTAACCTTTTTCCTTTTCGAGCCTGTCGGCTTCTTCCCGGCTGTAAAATGCTCCTATAGGTTTTGTGGGCGAGTCAAAGGCCGGATCGTCTTCGTCCACAATCACCTGGGTTATAAGCGAAGCGACATTGGTATCAATATTTTCCTCGCGCAGCTTTTGCTGTATGGCATTCTGAAGGTGATAGCCAATATAACCCTGACTCATCGCTCCGCATTCCGGAAAGGGCATGGAAGCGACATCTTCTTCCGTGCGGGATGATGATTCAAAGGCGAGATTGATCATACCCACCTGAGGGCCGTTGCCGTGAGCCAGTACGATTTCGTGACCTTTTTTGATCAACTGTACAATTTTTTCAGCTGTGGATTTAACAGCCGCCTGCTGTTCTTCCGGGGTTTCTCCCAGGGCGTTACCTCCCAGTGCAACTACCATTCTTGCCATCTTTAAAAGACCTCCCTGTTTTTAAAAATAATCGATTTTATTTTCGATCTTGAGTTGAGCTGTCGAAATCAGCATTCAGGACTCGAATTTTAGATAGAATGAATTGATAGTGTGCATCATAAGTATTATAACTACAAAGGTAGTTAGGTAAAATTATATAATTGACAGTCTGCAGCTGTCAAGTGGTCAATCATGATGAAAATATCGTTTCAGGCGAAGGAGTTGTGTTAAAAGTGTAGAATTGCTTAATGAGAAACGCTTAATTAATCTCTTTTAATTTTTTAAGTAACACTTAATATTATTATAGCTCATCTGTCTGCAGAATTAAACCCCGCCGAATATGAGCTGAAAATAAGGATTTTAATCTGCTGCTTGAACTTATTTTTGATATTGTTATCCACATATGGTAATATGTCTGCTGCCGGCCGGTTTAATTAATAATACAGGCCTGGGGAAGGAGGTTTGCTTATCATGGTTGAAGAAATCGAAAATGAACTCACCGAGCAATTTTTTGCAGCCGTGCTTTCTCTGGAAAATATGGATGAGTGCTATCAGTTTTTTCGGGATAATGCCACTGTCAGCGAGGTAAGATCGCTGGCCCGCAGGCTGGAAGTAGCCCGCCTTCTCAATGAAGGATCTACTTATGATGAAATCGTGGAGGAAACAGGTGTCAGCAGTGCCACGGTGGGGAGAGTAAAGAAAGTTCTGGAATATGGTGAGGGAGGGCTGGAAAAGGCTATCGACAGACTATAAATATCGCTCCGATGGTAATTTAGGCAATTTAACTCTGGATTTTGAATTCAGCTGAGATACAGTGTCAGCAGGGAGGTATGTTTTTTGAACCTCATTATAGCAGAAAATTATGGTGAAATGAGCCAGAAGGCCGCCGGTATTATTGAAGGCATGATAAATTTCAATCCGCGGACTTTGCTGGGGCTGCCGACCGGCAGCACTCCTATAGGCATGTATGACAGGCTGATTGAAGCTTATAGACAGGGAAGAGTCAGTTTTTCTGAGGTCACGACCTTTAATCTGGATGAATACGCGGGCATTCCGGCCGATCATCAGGGCAGTTTGCGCACCTATATGGAAAACAATTTTTTTCAGGGAGTCGATCTTCTGCCCGAAAACAGGCATATTCCAGAGGGAGACAGCGATGATTTGGAGGAGGAATGTCAGAGATACGAAGATAAGATTACCAGGGCCGGCGGAATCGACCTGCAGATTCTGGGCATCGGTGCCAACGGTCATATAGCTTTCAATGAGCCCGGGGAGGAATTTCCTCTTAAAACCGGAGTGGTCGAGTTAAGCGAGCATACCCGCAGAGTTAACCGCAGTAATTTTTTTGATGAGGAAAAGATGCCCCGGAAGGCTATCACCATGGGGCTGGGAACTATACTATCAGCAGAGAAAATTCTGCTCATGGCCAACGGGGAATCGAAAGCCAGAGCTGTTGAACTGATGCTTGAGGAAAAAATTCGCACCGGGATCCCTGCTTCCTTCCTGCATTTACACGATAATGTTACTGTTATTCTGGATCGAGAAGCAGCCAAAAATATTTAATATAATTCACAGGAGTTGAGTTAGGTGTCACAGGTTTCATCGTCTATACTGGAATCCTTCAAGGGTTATAAATACAGACTTTTATTTCTGCTCGCCGGTGGTTATCTGGTTTCCAATTTGAACATACAGGGTATTCAGGCTTTGATGCCGTTCATCCAGTCAGAATTTGGCATCAGCAGAACTATGGCAGGTCTTTACACCACGGTTCTCTTTACAGCAGCAACGATGATAGCCATCTTCAGCGGCAACCTGGTCGATAAAATTGGAGCCCGGCGGGGGGTTTTGATAGGAATATTCAGCATCGGCCTTTTAATTTTGGTTCACGTCCCGGCTCCCTTTTATGGATTTTTGCTGATTCTGGCTTTTCCGATGGGGATCGGTTTTAGCATAATCACCCCCTCGATAAATAAGGCTTTGATGTTAAAGGTCAGAGCTGAGAAGAGAGCCGTATCGATGGGCATTATGCATTCAGGTGGAGGCATAGGCGGGGTCGCAGGTGCCTCCCTTTTGCCGATTTTGGCCAGCAATTTTTCCTGGAGGGTTTCCCTCCTCTTTTCGGGAACTGTGGCATTGCTGGTGGGGATGGTTGTATTCAAATATCTCGACATGGGAGATGACAGTCCGGCCGAAGATGAAACTGCTGCAGGAGGAGGATTGTTCGTAAATATAAGGGGAATCATCTCCAATAAAGGCCTGATAATAACCTGTTTGCTGGGTTTTTCCTTCGGCCTTACTTTTGGAGCTGTTCCCGCTCATTATACTCTTTTTCTAACTCTGGATCTTGATTATACTGCCGTTGTCGCCGGGCTGGCTCTGGGACTAATGCAGTTTGGAGGACTGTTCGGCAGAATTTTCTGGGGCTGGATAAGCGATAATCTTCTGCAGGGAAACCGCCCCCGAACTTTTATGATGATGGTTTTTTCAACCGCCTCCCTGATGTTATTCAATGCTTTTGCCGGCAGTATACTGAAAAGCTATACCGCCGTAGTGATGATTTCTTCGCTGCTATTGGGTGCTACGGTGGTAGGCTGGTCAGGAATTTTCTTTACGGTGATCGGGGAAAAAGCCGGACCCGATAAAGTCGGCCTGGCCTCGGGGGTTTCGCTGGTTTTTGCCCGCACCGGCATTGTGATAGGGCCGCCTCTTTTTGGGATGCTGGGAGATTATTTCGACCATTATCATTTTAGCTGGTTTTTATTCGCTATGCTGGTATCTTCCATAGGCATGACCTATTATATTTTCAACAAAAGACTGGCAGACGTGTGAAGTAATTATCGGACTGGAGGACTGCAAAGTGAAACTGGATCTGCGCACAATGACTTTAACTGCATTTTCGGCTGCTCTTGGTTTTGTACTTATGATGTTTGAATTTGCGCTGCCTTTTTTTCCGCCCTTTCTCAGGCTGGATTTCAGCGATCTACCCGCCCTTTTGCTGGGCTTTATGCTGGGACCGGCTGCCGGCCTTATGGTTGTGGGATTTAGAAATCTGCTCCATCTGACCATCACTGCCACCATGGGCGTGGGAGAGCTGGCCAACTTTTTAATAAGCGGCAGTTTTGTGCTGACAGCCAGCCTTTTATATTCTCGCTGGCGAAAAGCCCCTCTGGTCTTAGGAGTCGGAGGCTTTGTCATGGTCGGAGCCGCTGTTGTGGTGAATTTGTATATAATTATTCCTCTTTATGAGGCAGTGCTCGAACTGCCGCTGGAAGAGACTGTTCAAACAGCCGGCGAGATCAATCCTGCTGTAGATGATTTAAAGACTTACCTGCTGCTGGTCATAGCTCCCTTTAATGTGATCAAAGCGACGGCGGTATCGGCGATTTTTCTGCCGGTATATAAAAGAGTTCAGCGCATCTCAATGTTCGATAAGTGGGTTGTAAAATAACTCGACAAAATAATGATAAAGGAGGAATTAACATGAGTGGTGCAGATTTTACAGTTGCCAATCTGACAGATGAGGAGATGGAAAAGCTCAAAAGCCTGGAGGAGGAATTTTCAGGAGATAGGGACCGAAAAATCGCTCTTGTAGCCTACGAAAGCGAAGAAGAATTTTCTCTGGCCGATCTTTCGCCGGAGGATGAAGAATATATTCGCAGGATAGAGGAAGAGATAGCGGATAAAAGAGGCGGCGATGTTGCCCTCATAGTTTATGAGAGCAGTTCTTGATAGGCTGAGAATAATCTCAAAAGTTTCCCTTTGAAGGTTAAAGAATCTCCGGGAGCAATTATTTCAGCAAAAAACAGAGTGAATTTTATCGGCATGAGAGAAGACGGGCAGGCTTTCTAAAGAAGAGCATTAATTAGAAGAGCATTAATTTTGATTTCAATTCCGGATTTTCAGATTATAATAATGAGTGGGCCTGCCCACACTTCCATATTCCCGGCTGACTTTTACTTTTTTTTCTTCTTCCAGAAATTTCAGATATCGCTGAACGGTAACCCGGGCCAGCTCAGAAGCCTCCGCTATCTGACGGGCTGTGACTCCGTCCTCGCTTTCTTTCATGAAATTTTCGATGCGTTCGAGTGTGCGGCTGCTCAAGCCTTTCGGCAGTTTTCTGATAAATCGATTCTTATCATCCTCTTCTTTCTGGTCCCGTGAATGCGGTTTTTTGTTTTCTTCGTCTGTTTTTTCGACATCGTTAGCTCCAATATCGCCATTAATCAATCTATCCACGTCACTCTGTTTGAGGTCCGAATCTTCGGTCAGCTTATATTTCATTTTTTTGTATTTTTGCAGACTCTTTTTCAGCCTGCTGCGAGAAAAAGGTTTGATGATGTAATCAACCGCCCCCAGCTTCAGGGCTTCATCGATGACTTCGGAATTTTTGGCCGCGCTCACGATTATGACATCTATCTCGTTTTTATTATCCTCTCTGATCTGCCTGAGGAGATCTAAACCATTCTGGCTGGGCAGATATATATCCAGGAGAATCAGATCCGCCGAAGCAAGATCAAAATCTTCCCGGGAAAAAGATTGGCTGTTTACATTTATTTCTTCGACAACTTCGAATCCCGACACCTCTTCGGTATAATTCTTGTGTATATAAGAGACCATGGGATCATCTTCAATAATTATGACTTTGATAGTATCCGGCACCTGTCATATCACCCCGTATGATTATTTTTTGGGCAATTTCACAATGAACTCCGCGCCTTCTTCTGGAATAGAACTTACTTCGATAGACCCGGAGTGTATCTCCACATTCTCCTTCACCAGCTTCAAACCGATCCCCTCACCATCTTCTTTGCTGGAAAATCCCCTGAAAAAAATCAAATCCTGATTTTCCCGGGAGATGCCGACACCGTTGTCCTTCACCCGGAGTTTGATTTCATCCTGCTGATCGAAGATTTCCAGGTAGATCTTACCTTTCTGGCCTTCGTCTTTGAGGATACTGTCGAATGCATTCTCGATCAGATTTCCGATTATGGTCAGAAGGCTATTTTTTAGTTCTGTGTTCAAAGACTCACTCAAGCTGCTGTTTTTATTAATATCAAAAATTATATTGAGCTCCTGCGCTTTGCTGTGTTTGCGGAGCAAAAGCCCCGCTATTTCATCTTCCCTGACATTATGCAGCAAAAACCTGGTTATTTTGCTGCAGGTGCTGGAAGCGCTGGTTATAAACTCCTGAACTTTTTCGTATTCTTCCAGCTGAATTAATCCGTGGATTGTATGGAGCTTGTTGTTGAATTCGTGATTTTGACTCCGCAGAGCCTCTATAAATTTTTTTGTTCCTGCCAGCTTACGGGCCAGCTTTTTTTCCTTGCTCTTTTTGCTGAAGCAGGCGACAGCTCCGATTATCTCCTCTTCGATACGTATAGGTATGGTGCTGACAAGCAATCTGGTGTTGTTTATAATCCTCTCGCGATTGAAATTTGTATTTCCCTCTTCGAGCGCTGCAGAAAGCCCAACATCGGTATCAAAAACCCTGTCAAGTCGGATGCCGTCTTCGATATTATCCAGAGCAAGTATATCTCTGGCTGCCCTGTTGCAGGAGGTAATGGTCCGGTCTTTATCCACCGCAACTATTCCATCATTGAGTGTATTCAAAATCGCATTTCTTTCTTCCAGCTTTTTGGCAATCTCATCTGGTTCGAGCCCAAAAAGACTGGCTTTGATATTGTTGCCCAGATAGATAGCTCCGGACGTACCTATCACCAATCCCAGAAAAAGAATAGCGCCCAGGCTGAGCAGGCTTTCAAATATTTCCTCTTGAGTCTGCGTTTCCAGCCTGCCGACCGAAACAGCTCCTACCTGCTTTTCTTCTCCATTTTCTTCACGATAGATCGGCACAAAAGCTCTTCGTGATTGTCCTAAAGTTCCCTCGGCAGAAGAAACATATCTTTCTCCCTCTGCCAGAACCCTTCTTTCATCTCCCCCCACAAAAGGGTCCCCGATTCTGGCCTCGATGGGATGAGAATATCTTATTCCCTCCATATCCATAACTACAATAAAATTGGCTTTGCTTTCCTTTCTTATATCCTCCACCTGTGATTGAATGAATTCTCTGCCTTCATCCATGCCAATATTTCGAGATATTCCCGGTCTGGTAGCAATAGAAGCCGCCAGGTCGAGAGTATACTGTTCTATATGCTCAATTTCATTTCTGTAAATCTGATTTATTGCCACAAACCCCACTACCAGAAGAATCAAGACCACCAGCAGGGTCACCAGGATTATAATTTTGGTATTGAGCTTGGGGGACCAGTCCAGGTTCATTTCCACAATCTCTCCTGAATAGCGATGATTTTTATATGATGAACTAAAGCGAACAAAAGGTTTATTTCATCGAGCACTAAAATTATAGCATTCACGATTAACAAAATCAACAAAAAGAAATAAATGAGCAATATGAACAAAATATTAACGTTATAACCGCTTTGCTTTATACTTATAGGCGCATGATGAAAGAGCAAGCACAGTATTTTATATTTTTAGACGAAAAAATATAAAAAAATGTTTTGAGTCTCATCGCCGCCGGCAGTCGAATCTATTTTTTTTGGCAATCATGTTATATTTTTCATTTATCAATGTGCATTATTTAAAACTAATTTCAGAAAGTTTGGGTGATGTGGAATATGAAATACAGTTTTTATCCGGGCTGCACACTAAAGTCAAAAGCTCAAAAGCTGGAAAAATCTGCTCTGGCTGCGGCTGAAGAACTGGGAATTGAGCTGCGAGAGCTCGATGAATGGCAGTGCTGTGGCGGTGTTTACCCTCTGGCCGGGGATGAGCTAATAACAAAACTGGCGGCTGTTAGGGGGCTGGTTTCCGCCCGTGAGAGAGGAGAAAAGCTGGTGACACTCTGCACCGCCTGTCACCATGTTTTAAAACGGGTCAACCACGCTCTGGCAGAAGACGGAGAAAAAAGGAAAACTGTCAACGATTATCTCGAGCTTTCACAACCCTACGAAGGCGAAACAGAAGTCATTCATTACCTGGAACTGCTGGCTGAAGAAATCGGCTTTTCCGAACTGGAAAACATGATAGGCTCCGGCCTTGGTGGGCGCAAAATCGCTGCTCATTACGGCTGTATGCTGTTAAGACCGGCTGAAATTATGGAATTTGATGATCCTGAAAACCCGGAGATTTTGGAAAAATTTATCGAGGCTCTAGGAGGGCAGGCGGTAAGCCTCAGTCGCAGCAATGAATGCTGCGGCGGCTATCATGCCCTGCAGAATGAAGAGCTTACTTCAGAAATGAGCTCGGAAATTTTAAGATCGGCCAAAAATCAGGGGGCTGAAGAAATAGTTACAGCCTGCCCGCTCTGCAAATATAACTTTACTCAGGCGATGAACGAAGAGGATAAAAACAGTTTACAGGCGGTCTACATCTGCGAAATTCTGGAAGAGGCGCTGGGGATAACTTCCCGTGTTAGCCTATAGGGGGTAACAAAGCTGTGGATAGAGATAGAATTGATCTGGAGGAAAACAGCGGGGACCGACAGGATCTGCTGAGAAGAATTAGCGGAGAAGATTTTGTGGATTGTATACAGTGCGGCAAATGCTCGGCGGGCTGTCCGGCCAGCGGCACCATGGATTTACTGCCTCATGAAGTGATAAGAAATATACAGCTGGGCAGAAGCTGCAGAATTATGGAAAGCGAAACGATCTGGAACTGTGCCTCATGTTTTACCTGCGGGGAGCGATGTCCCCGGGAGGTAGATGCATCTCGCATTATAGAGGCCTGCCGTATGCTTTTGATCAGAACCTCAGATCTGGAAGAAGAACGCATTGATTTAAATTTACTGCCCGATAAATTCGATGAAGAAATTCCTCAACAGGCACTGGTAAGCTTATTTAGAAAATACGTAAAATAATTATCGTGGTTGGGTGCCTGCAAAACAATTTTCTGGCAGCAGTCTGTAAAAGCTGTTAGGCCAGAGATGGCAAGGAGTGATAGTTTTGGCAAGAATAGGTGTTTTTATATGCTGGTGTGGAGCCAATATAGCTGATTCGGTCGACATCGACCGCGCTGTAAGAGCAGCTGATGATATGGAAGGGGTCGTTCTGGCTCGCGATTATGAATATATGTGTTCCGATCAGGGACAGCAGTTAATAGCTGATGCCATAGAGGAGCATAATCTGGAAAGGGTGGTAGTAGCTTCCTGTTCTCCCCGCATGCACGAGGAGACTTTCAGGGCAGTTGCCGAAGAGGCGGGCTTAAATCCCTATCTCGTGGAGATTGCCAATATCAGGGAGCATTGTTCCTGGGTTCATGATGAGAGTGATGAAGCCACTGACAAAGCGATAAGCCTGATAAAGGCAGCGGTGGCCCGGGCTGATCTGGGAGAGAAGCTTTATCCGGATGAAATAGGAATGACGCGAAGAGCTTTGATAATTGGAGGAGGAATTGCAGGAATTCAGGCTGCTCTCGACATAGCAGAAGCTGGCTATAAAGTGGATATTGTTGAACGTTCGCCCAGCATAGGCGGCAGGATGGCTATGCTGGAGAAGACCTTTCCCACTCTCGATTGTTCTGCCTGCATTCTGACCCCTAAAATGGTGGAGGCATCTTCTCATGAAAATATTGAGCTTTTGACCTACAGCGAAGTCGAAGATGTTAGCGGTTATATAGGAAACTTTAAAGTTGACGTAAAACGGCGGGCGAGAAGCGTTGCAGAAGAAGACTGTAATGGCTGCGGCAGCTGTCTGCAAAAATGTCCCGTGGATGATATACCGCATGAGTTTGATGGAGGTCTGGGAACCCGATCGGCCATTTATACTCCTTATCCGCAGGCGGTGCCGGGTACACCGGTTATAGATAGGGAAAACTGTCAGAAGTTTGCCGATGGCAGCTGCGGCATCTGTCAGCAGATTTGCCCGGTCGATGCAGTTGAATATGAGCAGAAGGACAAAATTGAAACCAGAGAATACGGGGCGGTATTGGTGGCCACCGGTTATGATCTTATAGATCTCGATGATTTTGGAGAGTATCAGTATCAGAATAGCTCGGATGTTGTGACCTCGCTGGAGTTTGAGAGATTGATAAATCCTTCGGGGCCAACAGAGGGGAAACTCAAGCGGCTTTCGAACGGTGAGACTCCAGAAAAAATCGTTTTCGTTCAGTGTGTGGGTTCTCGGGATGAGACCGAGCGCGGAAATTCTCATTGTTCTAAAGTTTGCTGTATGTATACTGCCAAGCACGCGATGCTGGTGAAAGAAAAATATCCTGATGCGGAGGCTTATGTTTTCTATATTGATATCAGAACCGCCGGCAAAGATTTTGACGAATTTCACAGACGGGCAGTAGAGGAGTACGGGGTGAAATATATAAAAGGACAGGTTGGAAAAGTATTTCCGGAAGGAGAAAAGCTGCAGGTCAGAGGGGTGGATTCCCTGAGCGGTGAAACCATCGAGATAGACGCTGATATGGTGGTGCTGGTTGCAGGCATGATTAACAACGGGGAAAGCGGTTCTCTCACTCAAAAACTCGGAATCAACACAGGCAGCAGCGGTTTTTATAGCGAAGCTCATTCCAAGCTGCGGCCGGTTGAGACAGAAGTGGCCGGCGTTTATCTGGCCGGGGCCTGCCAGGGGCCAAAAGATATTCCGGAAACTGTGGCCCAGGCCAGCGGTGCAGCTGCCAAAATTCAGGGGCTTTTCAGCAATGATAAGCTGGCCAGCGATCCTGTGGTGGCCGAGGTGGATAAATCGCGCTGCAGTGGCTGCTTTTTCTGTGCGGAAATGTGTCCCTATGATGCCATAGACAAAGAGGATATATGTAAAGACTGGAGGGGCGAAGAACTAACCAGAACTGTCGCGGAAGTGAATGAAGCCCTCTGTCAGGGCTGCGGCGGCTGTACTGCCTCCTGTCGATCGGAAGCGATTGATCTTAAAGGATATAAAAACGAAGGGATTGCTGCGGAGGTAGATGCTATATGTCAGTGAAAACCGGAAGCGATCAAAACAAAAAGAGTACTTGTGATGATTTTGAACCGCAGATAGTTGCCTTTTGCTGCAAATGGTGCAGTTATGCCGGGGCTGATCTGGCCGGAACGAGCCGGCTTAAATATCCCTCCAATATCAGGATAATCAAAGTTCCCTGTTCCTGTCGGGTAAAACCGGAATTCATTTTAAGAGCGTTTCAGCGGGGGTCGGATGGGGTTATTGTGGCCGGCTGTCACCCCGGAGATTGTCATTATATGACGGGTAATTATTACACTCGCCGCAGGCTTTCCCTGCTGAGAAACCAGCTGGATTTCGCCGGTATAAATCCGGAAAGATTCGAGCTGAAGTGGATATCAGCTTCGGAGGGCCGAAGGTTTGCCCGGGTTATGTCAGACTTTACCGAAAAAGTAAGTGATCTCGGTAAAAACAGAAAGTTGAGGGATTTTAGATGGAAAAATTGACGGCTGCTCTGCGCAAAAAAGCCAAAAAAGCCCTGCAAAGTGGAGAGGTGGATGCTGTCATAGGCTGGAAGAAGGGAGTTTTTTCCTGGCAGTCACCACCAAAAATATTCGAGAATTCAAAAGAACTGGATGAGCTTATCGTTGATGAGTTCTGTGCGACCAATTTGAGTAAATATCTAACCCGAGAATTTCTGCAGAATAAGAAAGTGGGTATTCCTCTCAGAGGTTGTGATTCTCTGGCCTTCAATCAGCTCTCTCAGGATGGCCAGATCGACAGAGAAAAACTCCTGCTTTGGGGTATCTCCTGTTCCGGAATTTTGGATCCTCAAAAGCTGAAAAAGCAGGGTTTGAGATCGGATTTTCAAAAGGCAGCAGACTCTGAAAACCTGCTTCTGAGTAAATGTCAGAGGTGCCCTCAGCAGAAGCCTTTGGGCTGTGATGAAATGCTGTGCGGTGAAGAGGATTTCGACGGTGAAGATAAGGACGAGGAAGGATTCGAAGATGTAGAAGAGCTGGAGGAATGGAGCCGGGAAAAACGCTATAATTTCTGGCAGGAACAGCTTTCCAGCTGTATAAAATGTTTTGCCTGTAGAAATGTCTGTCCGGCCTGCAGCTGCCTGGAATGTATTTTTGACGATCCGGATTCGCCTCACCTCAGCAAAGCCAAGCATCCCAGCGATGATATGTTCTTTCACCTGCTGAGAAGCTATCATGTGGCCGGGAGATGTGTGGACTGTGGTGAATGTGAGAGAGTCTGTCCTGCGAATATCCCTCTGCAGCTTCTCAACCGCAAGCTTACCAGGGATATAAATGTGCTCTTCGGCAGTCACCGGGCGGGAGTCGATGAAGATAAACCGTCTCCACTTTTGAGCTTTGAAACCGACGACAGCGTTAGCTTTGAACCAGAGGAGGATTGACTCTATGAAAAAGATCAAGCTTGATAAAATAAATAAAATATGCCGCCGGCTATCAGAACTTTATTCTCTTTATGTTCCGGCTGAAGAAAATGAGACCAGCGGTTTTTTTAAATGGGATGAGGAAACAGATATAAATCTGAGTCTGCTGCGGACAGCCAAACCTCCCAAAGATATAGTATTTCCTCAGAAGGAAAATCTGGTCAGCTTTGAAAAAAATGATGATCTAAAAATAGAAGTTGCGGAAAAAGACCCGGAGAAAACGGCGGTTTTAGGCATCAGGACCTGTGATTTAACCGCATTTGAGCTCATGGACAGAGTATTTTTACAGGAACCCGAAGACAGGTTTTATTCTCTCAGACGGGATAACACTGTCATGATAGCACTCGGCTGTCTTGATTCTGCCCAGACTTGCTTTTGCAGGGGGTTTGACATTCAACCTGAAAAAATGCCTGAAGCTGCCGATGTTATGATCTGGAAACTGGGAGATAATCTGCTCTGGCAGACAGGCTCGCCGGAGGGCGAGAAACTTACCGCAGAGCTTTCCGATCTTCTGGAAGATGCTGCTGAAGAAGATCGAGAAAAGCTGACCGAAAAGCAAAAACAGGCTGTAGAAAGGCACGAAGATAGCCCTCTCTCTGAACTGGAACCCGAAGAAATCACAGACAGGATAGAAGAGGTTTTTGAGCTTTCTATCTGGGATGAGATTCACCGGCGCTGTCTTCAGTGCGGCATCTGCACCTATATCTGCCCCACCTGTCACTGCTACGATATTCAGGATTATAAGACCAGCGACGGTGGAGAAAGATACAGATGCTGGGATTCCTGTCAGTTTTCCGCCTTTACCAGAATGGCCCACGGCAATCCCCGGCCTACTCCCCGGGAGAGAGTCAGGCAGAGATTCATGCATAAGCTGGTATATTACAGCCGTGAACACGGAGAAGCTTCCTGTGTGGGCTGCGGCCGCTGCGTTGAAAACTGTCCGGTGGAGCTTGACATAGTAGAAGTTATCCGCAGGCTTGGGGGTGAAAACGATGAATGAGAAACTGCACAAAGATCCTCATGTGCCGAAAAAGGCGGTGGTTAAGGATATAAAAGGGGAAAATCCCGATACCTGCCGCCTAAAAGTGACCTCGCCCGCCGGAGAAAAACCCTTTGGATTTCAGCCGGGCCAGTGTGCAATGCTATCCATTCCTCCCCGGGGAGAGGCTATCTTTTCGATTTCCTCATCTCCTTCTGCAGGTGATTATCTGGAATTAACCATAAAAAAAGTGGGGAGGGTGACAGAATACCTGCATGAGCTGCAAACAGGAGATGAACTGGGGATTAGAGGTCCCTATGGAAACAGCTTTCCGACAGAGGAGCTGGAAAATAACGATCTGCTCCTTGCCGGCGGCGGTATCGGTCTGGCCCCGCTGCGATCACTGGTAAACACCTGTCTTTCGGAAAGAGAAAAGTACGGCCGAATAGATATCGTTTATGGGGCATGTTCACCGGAAGAATTTATTCATGTAGAAGATCTTCAGAATAACTGGCCTGAATATGATGATCTAGATGTTCATCTGACGGTTGATGAGGAATGTCCTGGCTGGGACGGCCGGGTGGGTTTTGTACCCGATTGCGTCCAGGATCTGGAAATAACTCAGCAGATGAAAGCTGTTATCTGTGGGCCGCCCATCATGATCAAGATAACTGCAGATAAGCTTATGAACGCCGGTCTGGAGGCCGCCGACATCATCACAACTCTGGAGATGAAGATGAAATGCGGCATCGGAAAATGTGGACGCTGTAATATTGGCGATAAGTATGTCTGCCGCGATGGTCCGGTTTTTGATTACAGCGAATTGAGTGCGCTGCCGGATGAATTCTAGCAGATCCATTAACAAATATTAAATTCCTGTTGGAAGTAAGTTTTTCAAAGGAGGCATAAACAGTGGCAGAACAGGAAATGGTTAACGTTTACATTCAGGAACAGAAGCATGAAGTGCCTGCAGTCCTGACGATAATCGGGGCTGTAGAATATGCAGGATATGAACTCACTAGAGGGTGCGGCTGCCGCTCGGGATTCTGCGGTGCCTGTGCTACCGTTTATCGGATAAAGGGAGATAAAAACCTCAGGGTAGCTCTGGCCTGCCAGAAAAAAGTTGAGGAAGGCATGTATCTATCTCAGCTGCCCTTCTTCCCGGGAGATAGACCGGAGTATAATCTGGAAGAGCTCGATCCATCGGTTGATACGTTCGCTGAACTTTATCCGGAAATTTATAAATGTCTGGGCTGTAATTCCTGCACGTCTGCCTGTCCTCAGGAGATTGACGTCATGCAGTATATTGCTCTTGCTCAGCGCGGAGAGATCGAAAAGTGTGCCGAAAAGTCTTTTGATTGTATCATGTGCGGCCTGTGTGCTTCGCGCTGCCCGGCCGATATAACCCATTATAATGTCGGGGTTCTGGCCCGCAGACTCACCGGCAAATATCTTTTGCCCGAGTCAGAACATCTTGAGAAAAGACTGGAAGAGCTGGAAGAGGGCGAGCTCACAAAAGAGCTCGATGAACTCATGGAGCTGGAGACTGAAGAACTGAAAGAACGCTATAATTCCAGAGAAATCAAATAAGTCATATTTATTTCTGTAATGAGGCAAAGGAGGAATAAAGGTGTATACCGATGACATGCGGGAGCTCATAAAAAAAGTTGAAAAAACCCGTCCGGAAAGAATCGGCCAGGAATACCCCAGAATGAAACCGGAGGAAAGAGATGAAGTGCTCAACAAATATCATCCCGATTACAGCGATGAGGGTTTCAAAGATATCGAGCTGGGAGTCAATAAAGGAGACAAAGCTCCGATAGAGCTGGCTGAAGAACTTGAATCTCATAGTTTTGTAGACCTGGAAGCGGTCAAACAAAAAGAAATTGAAGAAGAATACGATGTTTTGATTATCGGCGGAGGAGGAGCAGGAGCAGCTGCTGCTCTGGAGGCAGAAGAACAGGGAGCAGATGTTCTGCTGGCAACCAAGCTTCGTTTTGGCGATGCTAACACTATGATGGCTCAGGGAGGCATACAGGCCGCCGATAAACCGGATGACAGTCCGGCCCGTCATTTTCTGGACGTGATCGGGGGCGGACATTACGAGAACGTTCGTGAACTGGTTCGAGCTCTGGTCGAAGATGCCCCCGGGGTGATCGACTGGCTGGAAGATTACGGTGTGATGCTTGATAAGCTCGAAGATGGAGAGATGATGACCACTCATGGCGGAGGAACCAGCCGGGAAAGGATGCATGCGGCCCGGGATTACACCGGAGCAGCTATAATGCGGGCCTTAAGGGATGAAGTCCGCAGCCGCGATATTGACATAAAGGAGTTTAATCCGGCCGTGGAAATTATGCTCGATGATGAGGATAGAGCCTCCGGAGCGGTGCTTTATAACCTGGAAACTAAAACTTATTCTCTGATTGCAGCCAGCACAGTCGTTATAGCTGCCGGTGGATCGGGCCGACTCCATTTTCAGGGCTTTCCCACTTCCAATCATTACGGCGCCACGGGCGATGGACTGGTGATGGGTTATAGAGCGGGAGCTGAGCTGATCTTTCCCGATACTCTGCAATATCATCCCACCGGGGCAGTATTCCCTCCCCAGATATACGGTTCACTGGTTACAGAAAAAGTAAGAGGGCTGGGAGCGACACCTATCAATGCTGAGGGAGAACAGTTTGTCTATCCGCTGGAGACCAGAGATGTAGAAGCTGCAGCACTTATAAGAGAATGTCAGGAGAAAATTATGGGGATAGAAACTCCCATCGGCAAAGTTGGTGTATGGCTCGATACACCTCTTATAGAAGAGATCCATGGCAGCGGCACCATCAAGGATAGACTTCCTGCCATGTTCCGTCAGTTTAAAAAATTCGGCATAAATATGAGTGAAGAGCCTATACTGGTTTATCCCACCCTGCATTATCAAAACGGGGGTCTGCTTATAGATGAATGGGGACAGTCAACAGTTGAAGATCTGTATGTAGCTGGAGAATCAGCCGGAGGCATCCATGGAAGCAATAGACTGATGGGGAATTCCCTGCTGGACATCCTGGTTTTTGGAAGGCGGGCGGGAAGCCATGCCGGCGAAAAAAGCATCAGCCTGCAAAAACGCGCCTATAAGCTGGATCATGTTAAGAATTTCCAGCAGACCATAAAAGAAAAGGGATTAAATCCTGAGGGTAAAACCTCTCCTATGCTGCTGCCTGAATACAGCCACGGGAGAGAATAACAGCTGTCTTTTGGAAAGGGGGGTGATATGCCATAAAAACTGTTTGAACGGTGAATACTGATACCGGTCCTGTGAAAATAATAGCTTTATCATCTGATCCAACCCGTACGACAAAAAATTACAGCAGGAGGGTTAACTTTGACTGAAGAGAAAAGGCAAAATAACAGCAATAATGATAATGAAGCAGAACAGGTCAATTATAAGAGGTTGCTGGTTGCTATAGCAGCAGGTGTTATAATCTGGCTGATGCCCACGCCTGAAGGGGTCACTCCGGAAGCCTGGCAGCTTTTCTCTATCTTTGTGGCCACAATTTTAGGCTTCATTTTGCGTCCTTTCCCCATGGGAGTTATAGCTTTTTTGGGAATAACCACTACAGTTATAACCAACACTTTAACAATAGATGAGGCTTTGAGCGGATTTGCCAACAGCACTATCTGGCTCATCGTAATTGCATTCTTTCTGGCGCGTGGTTTTATTAAAACCGGACTGGGTCGACGGATTTCCTATGTTTTCATCAAGAGGTTCGGTAAAAAGACGCTGGGGCTTTCTTATGCCCTGAACTTCAGCAACCTCGTTCTGGGTCCGACAATCCCCAGCAACACTTCCAGGGCTGGAGGAATAGTCTTTCCGATTGTGCGTTCCATATGTGACACTTTCGATTCAAATCCCGACGATGGCACCGAAAGAAAAGTAGGATCTTTCCTGATGAAATCAGTTTTCCAGGGAGATCTGGCAGTTTGTGCCATGTTCATGACAGCGATGGCAGCCAATCCCTTGATCGTGGAATTTGCTTCGGATGTGGCGGGCATTCAGATAACCTGGACGAGATGGTTCACTGCAGCGCTGGTTCCAGGCCTGGCCACTCTTTTGATAGTGCCCTATGTAATCTATAAGATTTATCCTCCCGAAGTAAAAGAGACACCCGAGGCTTCGGATATGGCGTCTGAAGAGCTGGATAAAATGGGCGCCTTAAAGACATCGGAAAAGTTCATGATGCTGACATTTATAGTAGTTCTGGTTCTCTGGATATTTGGCGAACAGCTGGGTGTGGGAGGAACGGCCGGTGGACTTATAGGTCTCTGCCTTCTGCTTCTCACCCGTGTTTTGAGCTGGGAAGATATAAAATCTGAAAAGGGAGCCTGGAATACACTTGTCTGGTTTGCCGCACTTGTCATGATGGCAGGTTATCTAAACGAACTGGGACTGGTCGACTGGTTCACTGAATTTATGGGAGAAGTTGTGGCAGGCTGGCCGGGTATGATGGCCTTTTTGGTTCTGGCAGTTGTTTATTATTACAGCCATTACTTCTTTGCCAGTATGACAGCACACATTACAGCCATGTACGGAGCCTTTTTAGGAGTATCGATAGCCGCAGGAGCTCCTCCGATGCTGGCTGCCCTTGTACTGGCATTCTTCAGCAATCTCTTTGCTTCTACAACTCATTATGGAACCGGCACCGCCCCGATTTATTTCGGAGCCGGATTTGTTCCCCAGAAGACCTGGTGGAAGACCGGCTTTATGATATCCGTAATCCATATAATTTTATGGGTGACTATCGGTGGTGCCTGGTGGAAATTACTGGGACTCTGGTAAAGCATAGTCTGTAAACAATAAGTCAATAAAATCCACTCCGGAGAAAGCAAAGTTCGTCCGGGATTGGCAGCAAAAATGTTGATCCCGGGCGGAAGTTCCGGGGGGAGAGCTGTCAAAATACTTGCGGAAAGAGGAGGCATAAAAGATGAGAAAAATAGAGGCGGAAAATATTATCAGTGAAGTTAAGCAGGCCTGCATCGAAGCCGCCTGTGATCTGCCCGAAGATGTCGAGGCTGCTCTGCATGATGCGAAAGAAAAAGAAGAATCCGAGTTCGGACGTTACAGCCTGGATAACATCATCGAGAATTTTGAGCTGGCCCGGGAAGAGATGGTGCCTATGTGTCAGGACACCGGATTGGTCGTTGTTTATGCGACTATAGGAGAAGAGGTGCAAATCGAAGGGGGAACTCTGGTAGAGAGTATAAACCAGGGAGTTAGCAGTGCTTACCGTGATCATCCACTGCGAAAATCAGTGGTCGAGGACCCTGTTTTTGACAGAGAAAATACTGAAGATAACACCCCGGCCATTATCTATCCCCGGATAGTTGAGGGAGATGATTTCAAACTGGAAATACTGCCCAAAGGCGCAGGTAGTGAAAACATGGGTGATATAGCCATGCTCAAGCCCGCCGATGGCGTTGAAGGGGTGAAGGAATTTGTTATTGATACGGTAGTAAGTGCCGGAGGCAATCCCTGCCCGCCAGTTGTGGTAGGCGTCGGTATAGGAGGCACCATGGAAAAATCTACTATGCTGGCTAAAGAAGCTTTATCCCGGGAAATCGATTCCTCTAACCCTGATTCCCGTTATCAGGAACTTGAAGAGGAGATTCTGGAGGAAATCAACAAATCAGGAGTGGGTCCTCAGGGGCTGGGAGGAAGAAATACCGCTCTTTCTGTCAATATCGAAACCCATCCCACTCATATAGCAACACTCCCGGTAGCTGTCAATCTGAACTGTCATGCCGCCCGTCACAAAATAGTCAAATTATAATCACCAGTCAGAGGAGGAATTAATATGTCCAGCGTTAAAGAAGTAGAAATCCCCCTGACCCAGCAGGATATAAATGAGCTCGAAGCTGGAGATCAGGTAAATCTTTCGGGAACAATTTATACAGCCAGAGATGCTGCTCACGACCGACTGCTCGATGATCTTGATTCAGATGATATGCCCATGGAGCTGGAAGGTTCGGTAATATACTATGTTGGACCCTGCCCGGCCAGAGACCATCAGGTAATCGGCTCCTGCGGACCTACAACCAGTTATAGAATGGATCCTTTCACGCCCGGACTGATCGAAGAAGGTTTGAAAGGAATGATAGGTAAAGGGCCCAGAAGTGAAAAGGTCATAGAAAGCATGCAGGACAGAGCGGTTTACTTTGCAGCCATCGGTGGGGCCGCTGCTGTTATTGCCGATTCGGTGACTGAAGCGGAAGTTATAGCTTATCCCGATCTGGGAACCGAAGCGGTCAGAAGATTAGAAGTCGAACAATTTCCCTGTGTAGTGGCTATTGATGCCCGGGGTAATAATCTCTATGAGACCGGAGTTGAAGAATACAGAGAAGAGTAAAACTTCAACCGGCTATCCCGGCAGGTATATATTTCCCTGCGGTCCCTTTGCTGATTTAGGTCCGCAGGGATTATAAGTCTTTGTATTAAAAATATTTTGATCCAGTGCAGGAGGGATAATCTTGAAATTTGAAATAGGTTATGGCAGGGAATCACTATCATTCAATCTGGACTCACATAACCTGGCTGGCGAACTGACCCCCAAAAAATTTGATGTTTCTCTGACTGAAAAACAGGAGATAGAACAGGCGCTCGCCGGTCCGGTCGATTCAGATAAACTTTCAGAAATTGTCAGTCCTGGCGAAGAGGTTGTCATCATCACAAGCGATATCACGCGTCCACTTCCGAGCTATAAAATTCTCCCGACGGTTCTCAGAGAACTCGATCGGGGAGGAGTAAAAGATGAGGATATCCAGATTGTCTTTGCCACGGGGATTCATCGCGGACATTCTCAAAATGAACAGCAGGAACTCGTGGGCAAAAACATTTACGAAAGGGTGGAGTGCATCGATAAAGATGAAGATGGCTGTGTAAACATCGGTGAAACAGAAGCCGGGACGCCGGTAGATATTTTTGAACCGGTGGTCAGAGCTGACAGAGTAATCTGCCTGGGCAACGTTGAATACCACTATTTTGCCGGCTACAGCGGCGGGGCTAAAGCTGTAATGCCCGGGGTATCTACAGCTGATGCTATAGAGAACAATCACAGTATGATGGTATCAGAAAAATCAGCATCAGGCAGGATGGAAGATAATCCGGTAAGAGAAGATATCGAAGAGATCAAAGATTTTCTTCATATAGATTTTATCGTCAATGTTGTCCTGGACGAAGAAAAAAGAATAGTCAAAGCCGCGGCCGGAGATCCTGTAAATGCTCACCGCGTATGCTGTGATTATCTGGACAGACATTACCGGATTAAAATTTCTGATCCTGCTGATACAGTCGTGGTATCTCCCGGGGGACATCCAAAAGATTTGAATCTTTATCAGGCTCAGAAGGCACTGGATAATGCCAGCAGAGCTGTCAAAGAGGGAGGAACTATAATTCTAGCTGCTTCCTGCTCAGAAGGTCTGGGAGAGGAGACATTCGCTAATTGGATGGAGGAGTCCGACTCTCCTGAAGAAATCATCGAGAAAATTCAACAGGATTTTCAGCTCGGCGGCCATAAAGCAGCGGCCATAGCAATGGTTCTGGAAAGATGTGAGGTTATTCTGGTTTCAGATATGGGAGATGATTACACAGAGAGTATATTCTTTACTGCTGCTGAGAGCATTTCTGAAGCTTTAGAGATGGCGTACAAAAAGGCTGAAGCCGAAGAGTCGGAAGTTTTGATAATGCCGTCCGGAGGCTCAACTCTTCCGGTGATTGACGGAGAAGAAGATTGATTTTGAGCCCCGAAATAATTACGCTTTTAATACTGCTCTCAGCCAGCATTCTTTTCTTTACGGAGGTTATCCCCATACCGGTGACGGCCATGGCTGTTCCAGTCGCCTTAAGTCTTACAGGAATACTGGAATCTGAAGCTGCTTTTTCTTACTGGGGAAACCAGTGGGTTATGCTGTTTCTGGCCATGTTCATAGTGGGAGAAGGAGTATTCAGAACCGGTTTTGCCGGCTATATAGGTGAACGTATTTTGAGACTGGCCGGAGGCAGCTCGACCAGGTTTTTGATCCTGATAATGTTTGTTATCGGTATCATGTCGGCCTTTTTAAACAATACTGGAACAACAGCTGTTTTTCTGCCGATAGTGATTTCCATGAGCCACAAAAAGGGAATGAGTCCGCGAACGGTACTGATGCCGGTGGCATATGCGGCTTCGCTGGGCGGCACGATGACAGTTATAGGCACTCCCCCCAATGCTATTATCAACAGCACCCTGGAGACCTATTCGCTCGAAGCTTTTGGTTTTTTCGAATTTGCCCGTGTTGGAGGTGTGATGTTTGTAGCCGGGATTATCTTCCTGACTCTGGGAAAAAAATTTCTTCCTGAGGATGAGGAGTTTGAAGCTGACCCGGAAAGCCTCAACATCGACCGAGGGGAGATTCGTCATGATAAGATGAAAAGATCGATGGCTATATTGTTATTGGTCCTCGTGGCCATGATCACCGGTTTTATTTCTCTACTCACTGCAGCCATGCTGGGAGCGGTGCTGACCATAATTTCAGGTTGTATAACGGTCGATGAGGCCTTTTCGGCCGTAAACTGGACTACGATATTTTTATTCGCCGGCATGCTTCCTCTGGGTACGGCCATGGAAAAGACTGGCAGCGCCCTAATGATAGCGGAAGGAATAACCAGTTATGCCTCACATCCGCTTTTGATATTTGCGGCTATATTTCTGATCACAGTTTTTTTGACCAACTTCATGTCCAATACAGCAACTTCGGCCCTTATGGCTCCTATAGGCATCGAAGTAGCGATGGCCGCCGGCATGAATCCGCATCCTTTGTTGCTGGGAGTGGCGATGGCTTCTTCATGCTGCTTTTTGACTCCAGTGGCCACGCCGCCAAATGCGCTGGTTTTGGGTCCGGCTGATTACAGCTTTATTGATTATTTGAAAACCGGATGGATGCTGCAGATTATGGTGTTCATACTGGCGATGATATTTATACCGCTCTTTTTCCCTTTTTAATGAGCACCTAAAAAAACTGGTTCTTCTTCAGAAACGTTGATGAAATTGCCATATATACTGGAAATTTTTTGCATCCCGGATCGGGTTCTCTGGCCAAAAACTGAACTCAAGCAGAACCAGCTTTTAAAACTTTGCGGGCCCTATTCAGGGCCCTTTTTCTCTTTCTCTTCGAAAGAATAATGTTATTTTGCAGGTAAAAGGCGATGGATATTTAATATATGAAAAGAAGACAAAATAAGTTATTAAACCAGACTCCCGGCATTTTACATAGGATGATATTTTAACAAGTCAAATTGAGATACCATCACCAATATTACAGGGGGGAAGAGGACATGGAAGTATATGTTGATGGAGAAAAGTGGAATGAAGATGTTTCAGGAGAAAATCTGCTGGATATTCTGGGCGATATAAAATGCTGTCTCGATGAACTAATAATCGGCAGCCTGGAGGTCGACGGCGAAGAATATGACTGTAACTTGCCCGGTGATAATCCGGCCGCTTCCGATATTCAGGTGATAGAGATTGAAACCAAAAAGCCGGTCGATATTGCCGAAAAGACATTTATGGATGTACAGTGCTATCTGCCGAGGGTCATAAGTGGATTTAAGTCCTCTTTAGAATCTTTAAATGAGGGTGAAGAGAAGACAGGTTTTGATGAGCTGCATGAATCCGTAAAAGGACTTGAATGGTGTCTCGAGGTTATGGACAATTTAACACAATTAACCCGGGAAAGCGAGCTGGAAAATAAGTATCTGGAGATGAAAAAAGATTTGAATATCTATATCAATAAAATAACCAGAGAGGCAGGACAGCCCGGAACTGAAGAGGTAATAGAAGTACTGGATGAAGAACTTCTGGAGGCGCTGGAGGAACTGGAAGAACTGATTAGAAAGCTTGCCTGTCATTATTCAGGTCTGTGGGGCTGACAAACTGAGTTTGATTGGAGAGTGAATTTTAATGGAGGCAGAGGTCCTGATCGTCGACGATGAAAAAAAAGTACGCAAGATCACCAGCAGCTACCTGGAAGAGGCAGGGTTTACCGTCAGAGGGGCTTCCCGGGGAGATGAAGCTCTGGAGCTGGTTTATGAAGAGGAGCCGGATTTGTTGATCCTGGATTTGATGCTGCCCGGCATGTCGGGCGAGGAAGTCGCTGAAGAGATACGAAGATTTTCGGATCTGCCCATAATAATGCTGACCGCCCGCTCTTCAGAGGAAGAAAGGATTGAAGGTTTTGCCAGGGGGGCGGATGATTATGTGGTAAAGCCTTTCAGCCCCCGGGAACTGGTCGCCAGAGTCAAAGCCAATCTCAAACGCTATAGGGAGTTTTACAGCGATAAAAGTATATATATCGGCGATTTCGGGATCGAAGTTTTGCCTGAGGCTGGTAAAGTCAAAGTTGATGGTGAAGATGCTGGCTTCACGGCAGTGGAATATCAGCTATTTAAGGTGCTGCTGGAGCACAAAGGCCAGGTATTGAGCCGGGATCAGCTGGTGAGGAAGGCCCGGGGCATCGATTATGAAGGTTTTGATAGAACTGTCGATGTCCACATCAAAAATATCCGCGGAAAACTTGATTTGAGCAAAGACGAATTAATCGAGACAGTTTATGGCATGGGTTATCGCTTCGAGGATGAAATTGATTATGAGAAGTCTTAAGTTTAGATTCTTCCTCGGTGCTCTGGCCATTATAGTGTTAACTCTGATCGGTTCAGTGCTGGTTTTTAATATAAGCTTAAGCCGTTATTTCTCCGATTATCAGCTCAGAGAAACTGCCCGACAGCTTGAAGATTTTGAACAGCACCTTGAATCGGTATACCAGGAAACCGGGGATTTCAGCCGGGTCAGGGAAGAGATAAGGGACTATACCGCTTATTATAATTTGATCTATCATCCAGCCCCGGGACCGGCTGGACAGGACGATCGGGGCGGAATGATGAGAGATGACAGGGGCCCACCTCACCATGAATATCAAGATCACGGACCTCATCATGACCATGAGGACAGACAAAAAAGAAGAGAGAACATGATGCATGATATGCCGGAAGAAGGCTTTGAAATTTATGTAGATAACAATTATATGGGGCTTATAACCTGGCCCCAGCACGATGATCGCTCGGCACTGGCAGCTGAGATTGATGAAAGGACGGAGGAATTTGTTTCAGATGTTTATAGATTTATGATTCCTCTCACCGCCGGGCTCATCATTGTCGCCGCTCTGCTCACTTATTATCTCGGATCCAGGCTTGCCGGGCCTTTGAACAGACTGGTGGCGGCCGTCAGCAAATTGCGGGAAGAAAATTACGATGTTGAAATTTCGGTCGCTCGGACCTCTGAGCTAAAAGCATTGTCTGAAGAGATCAATCAGCTGGGAAACAGGCTCAAATACCTGGAAAGGGTTCGCCGGGAGTCAGCCTCCGATTTCAGTCATGAGCTCAGAACTCCTGTAAATAATCTTCTCAATTATGTTACCGCTCTTGAGGACGGGATATTAGAACCAGATGAGGAGACAATTGCCGAACTCAAAGAGGAAACCCGGCGGCTGGTTGAGTTGAGCGGCCGGATCAAAGACCTGGCCGCAGCGGAGAAAAAAATTCACGATATGAATATGAGCAGTACAAATCTACAGGATATGGTGAATGAAATCGACCGGGTCTTTCGCTCCCGGGCAGAGGAAAAAGGACTGGATTTTAAGAGCTCATTCTCTCTTCATAAAGAGGTGATAAAGACCGATCCGGAAGCGCTGAGGAGTATAATTCAGAACCTGCTGTCAAATGCTATTAAATATACTGATGAGGGCGGTGAAGTTGAATTTTTGGTTCGGAGCATACCTCAGGACGAACTGTTAATCGCAGTGACTGATACGGGAATGGGCATAGATGAAGAGGATCAGGAGATGATTTTTGAGAGATTTTATCGCACCGATGATTCGCGCTCCCGGGATACGGGAGGATCTGGAATCGGTCTGGCGATAACAAAAGAGCTGGTTGAGGCTTTAAATGGAGAGATAGACCTGGAGAGCTCAGAAGGAGGAAGCACATTTACGGTTAAGATTCCCCTGCAAAAATCCCGACAAAAATAAAGCACTCACCTCCGACAGGTTTAAAGATTACCGCATTATCTTTCCGCCGTAAGCTTTTCAAAACTGTCGCAGGTGAGTATTTTTCTTCTAAAAAACTGAATTTAGATTTGGCCAGGCTGAATCTTTCGGTGATGATCATAGGCACCATACTTTTTTTCAAAAGACCGATCACAGCCCGCTATAAAGGGTATATTTCTCTCCCTTTTTACGGTCGAGATATTCTCTGACCTGTCTTTCCGAAGACATCCATTTGCCGCAGATCTGCCTGCCCGAAAGATCTCCATATTTTAGCTTCTCCTCGATTTCTTCCCGCGACATGTCGAGAACACTGGACATCATTCTAATATCATAATATTTCATACCCATACTGCTCACCTCCTTTCAAGTGCTGATAATGTGAATACAATAACAAATAATATTAATATCTCTATCTTCAGATATACGATCTCAGTCAGTATTAGCCGTAATATTTGAATTGATTCGTTTCTACTGTGAATTTTGAGAAGATAAAAACGGGGGGTACTAAAGGTCTATTCTTATCCTGCGCGGAATTTTGAGGGAAAAATGCTCCTCTGAAAGCCATAATTAATCCATTACAGCAGCAGACAGGTCCGAAATGGGGAAAGTTATTATGAGAATGAAGAGTGCAACTTTACTGACATGGCAGCATTGAAATTGATTTATTGCATTTTTCAATTGTCTGTATATACATTTTAGCATATTAATCTGTATAAGTAAATTAATTTTGCTACAGAATTTAAGATTCAGTATATTAATTATTATCGTTAAAAGTTGACTAAAGTATACTGATGATATATCATGTTAAAAAGCTAATTATCAATTTAAATCGGGAAAGGAAGATAATGATGTCAAGAGCAGATAATTTGAAATCAGCAGAAAGAGTTTCTTTAAAATACGGCAGAGAGAGTTTGAACATAAATTTAGATAATTCTGCCGGGAGTGAAAAAATTGAGTGGAAAGATATAAGTCCTCCTGAAAGTTCGCCGGTGAAGGATGTTGATGGTGAGATAAGAGAAAAGCTTCGCAATCCAGCAGGCACACAGGCTTTAAATGAAATGACCGAGCCGGGCGACAAAATTGTCATAGTGGTCAGCGATTTTACCAGGCTGGTCTACCGCACCTCTTATTTTCTGCCCTTTATTGTCGAGGAGCTCAACAGGGGGGGAGCATCCGACGGAGACATTGAAATATTGATAGCCAGCGGCATGCACAGACCTGCTTCTGAGGAGGAAAAACGCGAAATAGTCGGTGAGGAAATATACAGCAGGATAGCTGTCGAAAATCATGATTGTAAAGCAGGAGATCTGGTTCATCTGGGAGAAAGCAGCCGGGGAACTATGATAAAAGTTAACAGAAAGGCATTTGAAGCTGACCTATTAATTTTGACCGGGGGTATTAATTATCATATAATAGCTGGATTCGGAGGGGGCAGAAAGAGCATAGCCCCGGGTATCAGCGGTTACAATACGATACAACAAAATCACAGCCTGGCCCTGCAGAATAAAGACAGGGTTTTTCCCGGCAAACTCGATGAAAATCCTGTAGCTCTCGATATGAAAGATATAGCCGAAAAACTCGCTCCTGATTTCATCTTTAATACGGTTGTCGATGGCAGCAAGAATTTTCTGGGCTTTTATGCAGGGGAGCTGAATGAAGCTTTCAGGAGAGGGACAGAGAAAGCTGTCGATAGCTTCGGAATATCTCTCAAAAGTCCCTTTGATCTGGTGCTCTGCAGCACCGGCGGCCATCCCAAAGACGGGCAGCTTTATCAATCGGTGAAAGCACTTTTTAATGCAGGTCTGGCCTGTAGAAAGGGCGGTCATATTGTGCTGGTCAGCAGCTGCAGCGAAGGCATCGGGCCGCCTGAATTTAAAGAGTGGTTCGATGCTGGCGGCCCCGATGAAATAGAGGATAAGCTCCGCAAAAATTTTACAATGACCGGTTATGTTGCCCTCAGGACTTCGCAAATAAACAGTCAAAACAGCGTGCATCTGATCAGTGAACTCGATCCAGAAGATGTTCAGGGCATGGGAATGAAACCGGTGCAGGAGCCGGAGAATATCATCGATAGAATTCTGGCAGATGGAAAGAAAAGAGATGATGCCGATATCAAAAAAGCCTGTGTCATGCCGCAGGCAGCGATGACCTTTCCGGTCAGGTGATTTCAGCCAACCTGCAGGTTTCTGGCCGGGAGCGGATACATAATTTAAACAGGGGGAGATTAAAATTACTTTAGCCATTGTCCTTATTTACATAGTCATGCTTTTTGCAGTTGCCATTTATTCCACCCGGATAAGCGAGGGAGAGGGTGTTATCGAGGATTATTTTCTGGCCTCAAGAGGATTTCCCTCCTATATAGTGGCCGTTATGCTAGCAGGTATCGCCGTGGGCGGAGCTTCAACGATCGGAGTAGCTGAGAGTGCATTTAGAGCGGGGATTTCAGCCGGAATGTATAATGCGGCCTGGGGGGCGGGAGCTATAGTGGTGGGTTTTACGGCCGCCGCCCGGCTGCGCGAGCTGACCGTTACCACCATCCCAGAGATTTTCGGCAATTATTATGATGATGCGGGCAGAATAATAGCGGTAATAGGTCAGGTGATAATCCAGGTAGTAATAACCTCCCTGCAGTATGTTGCGGGAGGTGCGATTTTATCCGCGCTGCTGCCGGAACTCTTTACCGTCACCTCGGGAACTATATTCACCGCTGTAGTGCTGGGCCTGGTAGCGCTGATAGGAGGTTACTGGGGAGCAGGCCTGACAAATCTGGTTAACGTGATAGTCATTTATTTTGGAGTTACCATCGGAGCCATCATGAGTATTAGAGATTTTGGAGGCTTTACAGAACTCATGGCTGAGCTGCCAGGCGGCACGCCCTGGTTCGATCCAGTAGCAGGTGTGGGAATGGCGATGGTCATAGCCTGGTTTGTGGTCATGATCACCCAGTCCCATTCCGTTCAGGGAGTAGTTCAGATAGCTTTTGCCGCCCGGGATGAGTCCTCTGCCCGCCGCGGATTTCTGCTGGGAGGGCTGATCATTTTGCCGGTTGGTTTCATCTGTGCACTTTTCGGAATCGTGGCCGCAATACAATTTCCGGGACTGGAAGATCCCGCCACTGCTCTGCCCCGGGTTGTTATGCAGCTTTCGCCGGCGGTGGCCGGATTTACTCTGGCCGGCCTCTGGGCTTCCAGCATCTCCACGACCGTGGGGCTGCTTTTGGGAACATCGACACTGGTGGTGAGTGATATCTGGGAAAATTATATACAGAGAGATATTTCTCAGCGCAGGGAGGAGTTGATATCTAAAATAGTAGTCGTCCTGATAACAATTTTAACCCTGCTGCTGGCAATAACTATAGAGGGAATTCTGGATGCGCTCCTTTTAGGCTTAACTCTGACCACGGCTTACACGGTCGTTGTGCTCTTCACTCTTTTTGCTCCATCTCTCTGCAAAAAAAGAGCAGCTTTTTGGACCATAGGAACAGGAATATTATTTCTGCTGTCCTGGTTTGTCTTTCCGGCCATCAGGATAGTTCCCCATCCCATATTTCTGGCCTGGCCTATTGCTCTTGTGACTTTCCTGACGGTTTCATTTGTAGATGATACGCCGGCCAGTATACCCGAAAATTTAAAGAAGTAAATAGTACAGGAGGTTAAATAATACAGGAGGTTAATATGAATGGATTACTGCAGTACGGCGGAGAAAATGCAAAATTTACTGGGAGATAAATGGGTTATAACAGACGAGGAGATTGTAACGGGATATGCCCGGGAGAGCACCAGTGAATCCTATGGGCTGGTCTGCCCGGGGCCTGAAGGAGAATGTATCCTGGTCAAGCCTGAAAGTTCCGAAGAGGTGGCGGAGATAATGCAATACGCCTGTGAAGAAGGAATTGCGGTCATCCCAAAGGGAGCGGGTACCAGTCTATCCGCCAATGCTATTCCGGAAGGGCCCGGTCTGATACTATCTCTGGAAAGAATGAACGACATTGTGGAGATAGACCGGGATAATATGATGATCACCTGCCAGGCAGGAGTTACTCTCGGCCAGCTGCTGGAAGAGCTGGCAGGAAGCGATATTTATTTCCCGCTTCATCCGGGAGATGAGGGGGCTCAGGTAGGAGGAATGGCTGCGATGAATGCCGGAGGAGTCAGGGCTGTCAGGCACGGTGTTATGCAGGATCAGGTTGTAGGTTTAGAAGCTGTACTCCCTACCGGAGAGATCGAGAGTTTTGGGGGCAGCGAAAAAAAGCTATTGAAGGATAACAGCGGTTACAACCTTAAAGATCTCCTGATCGGCAGTGAAGGTACTCTGGCAGTAATAACTGAAGTCACTCTGAAACTATATCCCGAACCTGATTTTAACGGAACCCTGATTGTCTCTTTTGCCAGCAGGCTGGAAGCTTTTGAAGCTGAGACCGAAATTAGAAAAATGGGAATCATTCCTATGGCTGTCGAATACGTGGAAAAAAAGCAGATCGAGATGGCTGCCCGGGACATCGGCAAAAGCTGGCCGGCTTCTGAAGGAGAAGCCTATCTTATGATAATGCTGGCTGAGGATTCCGAGGATGATTTTTATCGCAAAGCGGCAGATATCCAGAAGCTGGAGGATGAATTTGAGATCAATGGAATATCCGTAGCTGACACCACCCGCGAAGAAAAGGAAATTCTGGAGATAAGAAGTCATATTCTGCCGGCTATTCAGGAAGAAATCGTAGACAGCCCCGATGTGACAGTTCCACCCGCCAATCTGCCCGATTATCTTCAGATTCTTGAGGAATTTGAGAACGAGTATAATACCGAGCTGCCTGTGGTGGCCCATGCCGGTGACGGCAATCTTCATGTTCTCATTTTGAAAGAAGAGGGAGGAAAACCGGCATATTTTGGGGAATTAAAGAAAAAAATATACAGGAAAGCCGTGGATCTGGGGGGGACTATCACGGGCGAGCATGGGGTAGGACGGCTCAGGCTGGATTATCTTCCTCTGCAGATATCCTCCCGTCAGCTGGAAATCATGTGGGGGATAAAACAGGTTTTCGATCCGGAGAATATCCTCAATCCAGGCAAGAAAATTAAGGAGTTTAACATCAACAAAGGTTGATAAAAGGAGGTGCGGTCATCTGTGGAATATACTCAGGTTGAAAGAGGCAGGATTTACGCTCTCAGGCTGGAAGAAGGGGATGAGCTCCCCGAAACAATTGAAGAGCTGGCCAAAATGGAAAATATAAGTTCGGCTCTGGTTTTATTTCTGGGCGGAGCTGAAAAAGGGAGCCAGGTGGTAGCTGGACCTGAATCGATAGAAGATAGTAAAATTGAGCCAGAGGTGAAAAAACTCCCTGAAATCAGCGAGGCCGCCGGATTTGGCACTATTTTTCCTGACGAAGATGATGAGCCAGTCCTCCATCTTCACGCTGCTTTCGGTCATGGAGAGGAAACCATTACCGGCTGTACCCGCAGGGGCGTTCCCATCTGGCTTACCGGAGAAGTTATAATTATGGAACTTTTAAACCATTCCGCTTCCCGGCAGCCGGACGAGGAAAGCGGTTTTGACCTGCTGAATATACATTGAAATTATCTTTTATCAGCAAACCACCCCTTGACATAAGAGGCCATTAATATTACAATGTTCGAGGTCGGATAAACTCAGGACATTTTCTCCCTCTGCCTGCTGCAGAGGGCGAGTTTATTCCGATTCTACAAAATATATATATAAAATATAGGGGTGTTGTTTCATGCGTAGGATCATGTCCGAAAGATTTTCTGCTCGTTTTTTGAGGCTTTTTCTGGGGATATTTCTAATCAGCTGCGGAATCTTTATGTTTATAAATTCTCAGCTTGGTTCGGATCCCATAACTGTTCTGGTAAATGGACTGGCTTCCACCACTGGACTTACAGTGGGGCAGACCAGCTTTGTAATCAACGGCTTTATAATTTTGTTCCTGCTTTTGGTTTCAGGTAAGAAGTTTGGCCCGGGAACTTTTCTGCACGCAATTTTTGTCGGGGTTTTTCTCGATCTGCTGTTTATGTTTCCGGGGGCAATAAGCCCAAATTTTATTCTTCTCAGGGCATTAATGCTGGTTGCCGCAGTTTTGTTGATCGGAAGCGGCATTGCCATATACATTTCAGCAGAAATGGGGGAAGGAGCCCTGGAGGCTCTGCTGATGTTTTTTAGAGAAAAAACCGATTTCTCTTTTAAATCCATAAAAGTCACCCTTGATGTGATTTTTGGAGGTATAGGAGTGCTGCTCGGTGCCACCTTTGGCATAGGAACTGTTCTGGGAGCGCTGGCCATTGGGCCTGTTGCCCAGGCGATGCTCTGTGTCGTAAATGATTATAGAAACCATCACGGCCGTTGAAATTTACGGCCGTTTTTTTGAGTTTTTAAGCGTTATTTGCTCTAAATCGCTCTTAAACGCCTCAAAAACTTGCGAAGTTGGTATAAGTATTTTATAATTTTCTCAGAGAAGTATACAAGGGGGTATGAATTTATGGCGAAAAAAATCATCATCGAAGCTGGCGGTTTAGAGGCGGAAGCTGAGCTTTATGAGAATGAGATGGCAGAAAAAATCTGGAAAGAACTGCCGATTTTTGGCCAGGCCAGAACCTGGGGAGATGAAATATACTTTCCTGTCAGCCTGGAAGCAGGCGAAGGCGAAACCAAAGCAGAAGTAGAGATAGGAGAACTCGGCTACTGGAACCAGGGCAATGCTTTCTGCATCTTCTTTGGGCCAACCCCTTCCAGCACCGGTGAAAAGCCCAGACCTGCCAGTCCTGTGACTGTTTTTGGTCGGCTCAAAACCGATCCCGAGAGATTTAAATCAGTCTCCGTAAATGAGGATGTCGAGGTAAAGAGAGCCTGATTTTGCAGGCAATTGGTTCCGTCCTATTCCGTCCTATCAGCCCGGGGAGCAGATTTTGTGGGGCCAGTTCACTCAATATTTATAATAAGGTGAGGATGTGATCCCATGGAGGTTTATATTAACGGGGAAAAGCAGCCGGAAGATCGATTTTCTCAACTCTCCGGTCAGGAGATTATCGGAAGGATCAGAGAAAACTGGCCGGATTCATTGATTGAAAAAATTTTACTGGAAGAAGAGGAAGTACCGCTGATTTATTTTCAGGAAAAACTGGAAAAAGACGAGCAGTTTCGAAAAGAAGGGGAAGTCGAGTTTGTTCTCTGTGAAAAGCAGGAGCTGATGGAGCGTGAAATAGAGAGAATAGAGGATTACCTTCCCCGGCTGGAAGCAACCATCGAGGAGATGGTCGATTTTTTATCCGGCGAGAAAAAAGAGAAGGCGAGAAGCCGTTATCGTTCGGCCCTGGAAGGTCTAGAATGGATGCAGAGTAAGCTTGTAAAGGTTATGAGAGTCAAAGAAGATAAAGAACAAAAGCTGAAATTTCAGGATGAGAGAAGAGAATATCATCGGGCCATAAAATCGGCGCTGGTGGCCTATCAGCAGGGCAGGGATGGCCGGCTGTCTCAGCTGTTCTCCGAAGAAATATTATTTTATCTCAAAAATATGATCGCAATAGTAAAAGAAGAGGAGAGCTAAAGATGGCGATACTGGCTTTGGGAGAAATACTCATAGATTTTGTTCCTCAGCAGCGGGGGGTTGGTCTGGATTTTGTTGAAGATTTCAAAAAAAGATTCGGGGGAGCGCCGGCCAATGCTGCCGTGGGTCTTGGGCGGCTTGAGGAGGACGTTTATTTTCTCGGCCAGGTCGGAGAGGATGCCTTTGGCCTATTTCTCAGGGAGACCCTGGAGAATAACGGGGTAAAGACTGATTTTCTTGAGATGACAGGAGAAGCTCCCACGACTCTGGCTTTTGTCTCGCTTGAGGAATCCGGAGAGCGGGATTTTATTTTTTACCGTCAGCCCGGGGCCGACGCTTTACTATCCGAAGATGTTTTGAGTGAGAAAGTATTCGATCCCACTAAAGTTTTGCTGACAGGCTCAGTTTCTCTGAGCAGTGGCCCCGCTGCCGAAACCACGGAAAAGGCACTGGCAGAAGCTAAAAAAAGAGGCATAATAACCTGTTTTGACGTCAACTACAGGCATTTTCTCTGGCCGGGCGAAGAAATTTTTGCAGATAAAATCCATTCGCTGCTCGAGCATATAGATGTGCTGAAGATGAATCTCGAGGAATTAGTGCTGCTGAACGGGAGGGGAGGAGAAGCTGACCTGGAAGATGGGCTGCTTTCCGCTCAGGCTGCGGAGGTTGAAAAAGCTGCCGATGCCCTGTTGAAAAATGGTCCGGAGCTTGTAGTGATCACTTCTGGCAGCGAGGGCTGTTTTTATAAAACCGGCAAAGCAAGCGGTTATGTCGCGGTTGATTCCGAGGTCGAGGCTCTGGATACCACCGGGGCTGGAGATGCTTTTATGGCCGTTCTCGTTAGTTTTATAAATGATAGAGCCGTTGATTTTCCCGAAGGGCTGACCGAGGAGTTTTTGCAGGAGATTATGGCCTTTGCCAACAGAGCGGGAGCTTTGACTGTGGAAGAGTATGGTGCTATCAGAGGACTTCCTTCTCGTCGACAGCTTTTCTCGCAGGAATAAAAAATACCTGCCGGTTAAATATTACAGATAAAAGGGGTTAGGTGTAGATGTCCACTTTAGTTCAAAAATATGGAGGTAGTTCGCTGGCAAATCGCAAAAAAATAGAAAAAGTTGCGGATAGAGTTCAAAAAGCCTGGGATGAATGGGAGAGGGTTGTAGTTATTGTTTCTGCCATGGGAGATACCACAGATGAACTCATAAATCTCGCCCATGAGATAGCTGATGATCCTGATCCCAGGGAGATGGATATGCTGCTCAATACCGGGGAGCAGATTTCTATTTCTCTTCTTACCATGGCCCTGCAGAAAAGAGATATACCCGCTGTATCTCTCACCGGATCTCAGCTGGGAGTTGCCACGACTGATCGTCATCAAAAAGCCCGCATAAAAGACATAGATCAGGACAGAGTACAGGAAGAACTCGACCGTGGCAGGGTGGTGGTTGCCGCGGGTTTTCAGGGTGTAACTGAGGACAATGAATATACGACTTTAGGAAGGGGCGGCAGCGATACGACAGCTGTAGCTCTGGCGGCCAAACTGGAAGCGCGCTGCGAAATATACACCGATGTAGCCGGCATTCACACCTGTGATCCGGGTCTTGTAGAGAGGGCCAGGTGTCTGGAAAAAATCTCTTATGAGGAAATGATGGAGATGGCCAGTCTGGGAGCAGAGGTTATTCATCCCAGAGCAGTTGAACTGGCCTGTAAGTATGAAGTCCCGCTTTATGTAGGGGATGCATTTTCTCAGGATGAAGGCACGGATATAGGCGAGGAAACCGAATATCTGGAAGAGAGTGTTATAACCGGTATGGCGGTTAATCTGGATGATATTCAGATAAATCTCAGAGGTGTGAAAAAGAGAAAGGATATGCTTAGCAAAATCTTTGAAACCTTTGGAGAAGCCGGCATTAATATCGATATGATATCACAGCTGATGAATGGTGAAAATAAAATGCAGCTCAGTTTTACAGCTCCCGCCGAGGATTTTCAGGAGACAGAAAAGATTCTTAAAAGCCGGGAACAGAGCTGGAATGTAAAGAACTGGTGGATCAATGAGGATATCTGCAAGATGTCTGTCATAGGCCCTGGTATGCGTTCACAGCCCGGGGTTGCAGCCAGTGTTTTCAATTTGATGCAGCAGTATGATATCATGGTTCGTATGGTCACCACTTCGGAGATAAAAATTTCCTGGCTGATACCGACAGCTGATCATGAAAAGGCGGCGGAACTGGTAGCTCGAGAATTTGACCTGGCTGATTAACCTGGAAAGATAGGACGGGATATTTTATGATGAATCTGGCTGCTCTTCTGGCCAGTGGCATAACAGGTTCTGCCACCGGTTACATAACAAACGATGTGGCTGTCAAAATGCTTTTTCGCAGTTACGGACCCTTTGGAGGAGTGCTGGAATCTACCAGAGAAGAATTTATCCTCAATATGAGCAGGCTGGTTGAAGACGAGATAATTAATTACAGGACGCTGGCCGATGAACTGGAGAAAACTGAGGTTCAGGAGGAGATCGACAGCCTTATCGAGGAGATAATAGCAGGACAGCTGCCCGCTCAATTCAGCGGCCGGAGCTGGGCTGATGTGCCCGGCTGGGAAAAAAGCCGCCGGGGTTTGAGTGAACTGCTTATCGACCGGCGTTTGATTCGCTCTCTGGCTGAAGATCTTCTGGAGACCACAGATCTATCCGGGCTATTTAGCAGGGAGCAGCTGGCGAATATGAGTGAAAGCCTGTTACGAGAAATCAGGCATCTGCTGGCCGATGATGAAGTTTGCTCGCAGGTCTCCGGTTTTCTGGATCTGCTGCTGCAGATTCTGTATGATGAGAAAGCTCCAGAAGAACTGGAGGAGGAGAAAATTCGCCGAATCCAGCAGGCTCTGGCGGGGCGCAAAGGCAGGTTGAGGGAGCTTTTGGCCGGTTTTATCGAAGATTCGGGTCTGAAGGCAGAATGGGAAGCAAGAATTGAAAATATGCTGAAAACTCCTCTGGGACAGTGGGAGAGCCGATTTTTCCAGAAAGAATCCTTTTCGGACGAGAGAAATTCTATAGCCCGTCTTCTCCAGAATTTTAACAATTTTCTTGCCCGAGAAGAACCCCGTAAAATACTGCGGGAGCTGGTTCAGGCTTTTATATCCTCTCTTCAGAGGATAGATCTGACACTGCCGGAGATTATAGGTGAAGGCTGGCAGGACCGGATCAGACCGCTGATCGAAAAAAACCTTCCTCCCCTTATCGAGACCGTTCTCTGGTGGCTGGATGAAAACAGAACAGAGCTGGAAGAGATTATCGATGAAACCATCGACGAGGTTTTAGAGACCGGGAGCGGTTTGAAAAATTCCCTCAAAAATATATTGTTCCGGGCCCTGGAAGGTAAACTTGCCCGCCGGTATGGAGTGGTCGATGATTTTGTTGAAAAATTGAATACTGAAAGGGAAAGAGACAAACTGGCTGAAGAGATATCAATGAAAATCACGGAACTTCTGGAAGCAAAGACTCTGGGCTGGCTCGTCAGCCGGCTGAAAAACCAGGGTGAATTCAACTGGGATTATCTTTTTGACAGGATCAATGAAGTGCTTTCTGACATACAGAAGCTTTTTGCTGACGGCGATGCAGCTGAATTAGAACTCGTCCCTTCCCGGTTAATTGACAGCCAAAATCTTCTGAATAGTTTCCCAGAAAAAACATCCGTAGTGCTCGCCGATTCGCTGCTCAATCTGCTGCTCATCCCTTCCAGCGCTCCGCGCATAGCCGGTTTTTTAAAGAGACTTCTGACCGGGATCCTGAATTCCGAAGCTGCAGAAGAAATTTTGACAGAGATTGCCGATTTTTCCGGCTCGTTTCAGATATCTGACAGAAATATAAATATTCTCGTCGAGAAAGTTGATTCACTGCTCTCCGGTGTCGGCGAAGGGTTTACGGGTTTCAGCTCCGGGGATTCTCGTCTTTTCCAGCAGTTTTATACGGCCTTCAGCCCGGCTGCTGTCAGCTGGATGGATAAAATTTTAAAAACACAGGAAGATGAAAAGATAGGTGCTTTGATTTCCAGAATCACCGATATTCCCGGGTATGAGACCAGGCTGAGGAATTTTTCTCTCAATATACTGGAGGAGAATCTGGCGGTTCTGCTTGAGGATAGAGTCAGCAGGGCTGTTTCGGATAATCTTTTAAGCCTGTCTGCCGAAAAGATGAAAGAAATAGTTGAGGATTTTATAGGACGGGAATTAAAGCCGATAACCTATTTTGGAGGCGGCCTGGGATTTTTGGCCGGAGTTTCTCTGGAACTTTTTGGCGGAAACCTGCTGCCCGGCGCGGAAATTTTAGGAGGGTTTTTCTGGCCTGCTTTGACATACGGTATGGTAGGATTTCTGACCAATGTCATCGCAATAAATATGATTTTCCGGCCTCATAATCCTGTGCACATTCTGGAAAAAAAACTGCCGTTCACTCCCGGTCTCATTCCGCGCAATCAGGACAGGTTTGCCGAAGCCCTGGGTAATTTCGTTGAGAAAGATCTGCTGGAACCGGCAAGAATCAGCAGATTAATAAAAAACAGCAGGAGTGAACTGGAAAGAGCTCTTGAAAGAAATCTGCTCAGCAACGATTTTCGCCGGCTTAGGCTGGTTTTAAGGACCAGCAGCGATAATTTCGCCCGCAGATTGAACGAGCTGGTTCGGGTTCTGATGGTGGACAACTCTGCCGGTTTTTCAGAAAAATTATCGGAGTTTATGAGAGAAAACGTCGACACTGCCGGAGCTGTCTCTTATGGAGTTGAAGCGCTTTTGCCGCTGCTGGAGGAACATAAGATAGAGTTTGTTCCTTCCTTTGCTAAAATTTTGCAGAGATCGGCGGCGGAGGAAAAACCCCTATCGGAAATTTTTGGACAGGAACTGCAGCCGGATTTTTCTGCTGGTTTTTCCAGGTTTTCTGAAAAAGATGTTGACCACATCAAAAAGAAGCTGATTTCTTCAGCCTCCAGTTTCGATATTTCCGGCATGGCAGCGGATTTTCTGAGCGACAGAGAGGATATTGACCTGGAGAATTTGATTTCGCCCGGATACAGGAAAGATATCGAGAAATTCATCGAAGATAAAGCCTGTGAGTTTTTGCATCGACGGGATTTGGCAAAGATAAACAGCGGAATTAACTGCGATTTTTTCCGGGATCTCTATTCAGGAAAAGGCGAGAAAGTCATCGGCGATCTGCTGGAAGCCAACTTCGATGATTTTTTGAATATATTTGTGCAGAGATCACTGTCTTTCATCTCTGAAAACAGAGATGAGATAAAAAGAAAATCTCTGGAAATGGTTCGTCAGCAGCTCAAAGAACGGGAAGAAAAGCAGGGTATTTTGAGCGGAATATTTTTGCGGGGGGCTTATCAGCTCACCGATGGAGAAGCGACGGTGGAAGAAGTAATAGATGTGCTGATCGATCAAAAACTGCCCGCATATCTGCAGCGGCGCAGGGAGGATATCGGCAGCCGTTTAAAACCTGTGCTAAATCGGACGGCCCGGAATATCTCCGATGACCTTCTGAGCAGGACGGGTTCTGAAGGCTGGGCTGAAATCATGGGAATAGCTGCAGCCCGACCCGGGGTGGAAAAAAACTTCAAAAATTTCAGCAGGAGTCTTTTTGACCGACTCTGGAAAATCGAATTCCCGCTTGAAATCCTCGCCGGTTTTCTGGGGGGAGATAAAGCGGAGCTGCGGGATACTTTCCTGGAGAGAAGGAATGAAAAGATAGAGGCCGATGCCCGAGATTCAGCGGTTCGGAAAATTCTCAGACTCGGTGAGATTGGCCTGGAAGAAATTTTTAATCAATTTTCTCCTGCCGATTTTCTGGAATTTATAACGGGCCATAAAAGTCCCGGTCATGATTATTTCCGAAAAGTTTTGCAGACTCGTGAAGATGAACTTCGCGAGAGAATTTCTGAAATTTTCCAAGCTGCCGGGAATCTTTATAAAGAGAAAAACAGGGGCGAAAATAAAGGTGAAGGCAGGAGCAACTGTCTTTTTGATGAAGAAATCTTTAAGAAGGATATGAACTGGTGGCTGCGGAGACTGGAAAAAAATGAGGCTTTTTGGGAGAGGACTTCAGCAAGTCTTGACAGTTTTTTAGAAAGAGTCTCTGCCAGACTGCCCCGGCATTTTGAAGAGGCGACGCTGGAATATCTGGTTTTAAATTTATCAAGAGGCACCCTTGATGGTCTGGAGGTTAGATTTCAAAGCCTGATGGATTCGCTGGCCATCAAGGATATCACGATTGACAGGGTGCAGAACATGGATTCAGAGGCAGTTGAGAGCCTTTTCAAATCTTTTGCCGGTCGGTATCTTAACAGGCTCAAAATTTATGGTTTCAGCGGTTCCTTTTTCGGCCTGCTTGCGGAAATGATATCAAGATTGGCGGCTTTAAGCTAGATTAATTCCGGGCGGTCGGAAACCAAAAATTACAGGAGGGGAGAAGTTCATGGCTGATAAGCTTTGCTGGCTGGGACATGCTTTTTTCGAAATAGAAACTTCGGCAGGTCAGAATATTTTAATCGATCCTTTCTGGGAGGATAATCCGGCAGCTGGATCGCGACCTGATCACGGAGACATAATTTTGATCACCCATGATCACTTCGATCATTGTGATAATCTGGCAGAATTTTTGGCAGCTGATGGCATTATTGTAGGTCAGCCGGAAGTGCTGAACAAAATCAGGGCAGGCAGCGGAGAAAGTCTTCAGGAAGAAAATTTTGTGCTGGCGGGAAGCGGCATGAATATCGGAGGAACAGTTAACGTTAAGGATGTGGACATCACCATGGTTCAGGCTTTTCATTCCTCGGATGCTGGCTCGCCGGCGGGCTATATCATCCAAACGCCCGAAGGCAAAACATTTTATCATGCTGGAGACACCGGAATATTTGGCGGAATGGATGTGCTGGGAGATATCTATGATATTGATATAGCCATGCTGCCGATAGGCAGCGTATTCACCATGGATCCCAAACAGGCTGCCCATGCCGTCAAACTTTTACAGCCTGAGACAGCGGTGCCCATGCATTACGGCACTTTTGAAGTGCTGGTACAGTCAGCCGACGAATTTTGCCGACTGGTGGCACGAAAAATGCAAGATGTCGAAGTTATGGCCATCGAACCGGGGGAAACAATTGAGTGCTGAAGCGCCCATCTCAACCATAATAGAGCAGAGATCCTGCCCAGATAATCGCAGTGATACCCGCCATGATAAAAAGCGAGTGCATGCTGAATTTGAGAAGAAGCAGGCTGAAAACAAGCGGTGATAAGGACATTCCTATGTATTTAAGGGTATTAAAAAGCGAAATAACTGAGCCCTTCAGATTTTGTGGAGGAAGTCTGGTAACCCTGTTGTAGATTGTGGGATTTAAAATCCCCATCCCGGCACCAAATATTACCATACTGATCAGAACAAGATAACTGCCCTGCGGCCAGAAGGGGAGCAGGATAAAAGCCAGGGCAATGAGGCAAAAACCAAAAAATGTTCTTGATTTCCAGCTCATTATATCGGCGAAAACCCCGGCTCTGCTGGCCAGCAAAGCGGCGATAAAACCCTGCATGGAAAGAGATATTCCCGAAAAAATTTCCCCCAGATCATGATACTGGTGAAGCATGACAGGAAGAAAAGTCACCAGGGTATAGAGGAAAAAATATACAGCAAAGGACTGCAGAAGAATTATCACAATATCCGTGCGTTTTAAGGCGGCGCCCAGCGATTTGATATGAACCTTCAATCCATTCAGAGAGGTCTTTTGCAGCTGCGGTGATGTCTCCGGCAGTTTAAAAAAGAATATAGCTCCGAGAATCAGGGAAAGACCGTAAACCATAAAGACAAGTCTCCAATCTACCGAGGCGAGCAGACCGCCCAGAGACGGAATTATCACAGCTCCTATCGAAATAGTTCCTGTCAAAAATCCCATGGCTCTAATTCTGTTTTTTCCTGCAAAACAATCGCTGATTATGGTCATGGCCACAGGTATCAGACCTGCCACACCGATTCCCTGAAAAAAACGCCAGATCAGCAGCACGGGAAAAGAAGCGGCCATGGTGCTGCCCAGACCGGCCAGACCGTCCAGCAGCAGACAGAAAAGTGCCACTTTTCTGCGGCCGGCTGAGTCGATAAAATAACCGATCAAGGGGAGGCTTATGGCTGCGGAGATGGTGTAAATGCTCAGAACCAGACCTATTTGTTCTTCCGGGGTGCCGAATGCCTCGCTTATAGCTGGCAGGGCGGGAGCTACAAGACCGCCCCCCATAACCCCAAAAGCTCCCATGGTAAGAACGATCAAAAAAATAAATCTGGATATTTCGCTTTTCTGCTGATAGTTTTTCTGTTCGCATTCGCTCATTCTTGTCCGCTCCTGTAAAAATTTTATCCTGTTTTTATAAAGCTGACACTGAATAATATAATTATAGATAATTTTTTGCAGTCCTGCCTGATTTCAATTCTAAAATAAAATTCAGCGAGGAGGCTGAAAAAATGACAGAAGAAAATACGGATTATATGCAGATTATTGAAAATCGACGCTCGGTTAACTTTTTCGATTCGAGCCGGGAGCTAGAAGATGGACTTCTCACAAAAATAATCAACAGATCGGTGCTGGCCCCCTCCAGCTTTAATCTGCAGCCCTGGAAATTGCTTGCTGTGAAAAGCCAGGAAAAAAGAGAGGAGATTTACAATTCGGGAGCCTGTGAACAGCAAAAAGTTATTGATGCACCGGTGCTGCTTATAGTGACAGGTGATATGACGGGATACAGGCGTTATAATCCCATGTGGGATGAAAAGAAAAATCTCGGTAAGCTCGACGAAGAAAAGCTGGAGAAAATTATCGAACAGTGCGAGCAGGGAATATATCCTGATGAGGCCAAAAAGATAGGTTTTGCGGTCCGCAACAGCTCTCTTCTGGCCATGAATATCATGAACACAGCTAAATATTACGGAGTTGATACCCATCCCATGATTGGTTTTTCGGAGACTAAAATAAAGGAGATGTTTGATCTCGATGAAAATGTAGTTGTAACCATGCTGATTTCTATGGGATATTTTGATGAAGAACAGGAATTAGATCCCCGGGAGACTAGACTCAAATATGAGGATATAGTAGAAGAATTTTAATAAATAGGGATCTTCTCGGAAACAGATGGTGAAATTTCCATATATGCTGTATACCCAGAGCTGCTTATAACCTCAATATTAAACCAGCTGATATGGAGAATATCTATATATATTAGCTAAAAATTTATCGTGATAACTGAAGAGCATCAATATTGGTTTGAGTTAATTAATTTACTTGACGCAAATGCAAAAATATGATTTAATATATTTTAAATATTTATCAGGATAGAAGAAATTTCATATTTTAGCTAGATAAAGAAATTCTTCTATCCCCTCTTGACACTTCGGATGGGGGAGAGGGGGTGAAAAAATGCTGGTGGATAATCTTATCTGTCGAATTAATGACAGGGGTAATATCCCGCTTCCGAATTCGTTGAAAGCTTCCGAAAATATGAAGCCGGGCAGGGTGATACTGCTGGAAATAGATGCCGACAAACTGACAGCGCACACTTCCATACCCTGTTATTTTTGTGGCAAACATAAAGAAGGTGATATTTTCAAAAACAGATTCATCTGTTCTGAGTGCCGAAGCGAAATAATCAAATCACTTAAATGAGGGTCTTCCTGTTTTCGCTGGTAAATAGGTGTGTAAAAATTATAGTTATACTGGAAGATATAAAGCTTCTTTTTCAATTATTTTTTCCTGATCTGAGAAGGTAAGAGAACCCCTTTTTATGCCTGCTTACAGGGGTTCTCTTTTCTATTATCAAACAGGGGGATTTCATATGTGTCCTGTTGATATTGAGCCGCCTGACATTACCGATTATGATATGTTCCGATCTCCCGGGCCAGAGATATTAAAAAAACTGCGGGAAAGCCCGGGGAGGGGCTGGTATGTCGGAGGCGCCGTCAGAGATGTAATTCTGGGAAGAAGACCTGAGGACTGGGACTTTTTGCTGACGGGGATCGATAAAGCGACCTTAAAGAAAGGTTTTCCCGGGGGAGAGGTGGTCGGCAGTAATTTTCCGGTTTTTCTCTGGCAGGGGGTTGAAATCACCTGGACAGGGGAAAGCTCACCGGAGAAGAATCTGATGAGCAGGGATTTCACCATCAACTCTCTTACCGCTTCTCTGGCTGATAAAAAGATAAGAGATCCTCAGGGAGGACTCCAGGATTTAAAAGAGAGAATTCTACAGCCCCTGCCGCGGTCCATTTCAGCTGATCCACTTCGGGTGTATCGAGCTTTTAGGTTCAAAGCCGAGATTTCCGATCTCAGCTTTTCTCCTCTTCTAAAGAAAAAGCTTAAATTGCTCTCGCCCGGGGAAATAGAACATTTATTTCCGGAAAGGGTAACAGAAGAATTCAAAAAGATACTCAATTCCCCCCGGCCTGCCGCTTTTATAATGGGGCTTAAAAGATTTGATCTTTTAAACCGTCATTTTTCCTGGTTGAAATCACCAGAAAAATCGCTCGACCGTTTGAAAATAGCGAAAAAAGCTGGCTTTAGATACAGCGAGGAAACTGATAAAATTTTATTTGTGGCCCTGGCCTTTGAAAGCGCAAAGAAAAATGAGATGGACCGGGCCCGCTCCCTTCTGACTCTGCCTGAAAAATGGATAAAAGCAGCAGAACAGGCTGTCGAGGTAATTCCTATTATCAGAAACTGGCAGAAAGTTCCCGCGGAGAGACTCGTTGAAACACTGGAGATTTTTGATAAAGAAATTTTAGATCTCCAGGAAGCACTGGTTCTGGCTGCAGGCGAAGATGTACGAATCGGGGTTGCGTCTTTATTTCAAAAAGCTCGCAGCAGGTATGATAATATTTTTGAAATCATGAAGAAATTAAAAAATGAGATCAGCGGTGATGATCTTCCTGAAAAAATAAAGGGCACTCCTGCCGCCGGAGAAGAACTCAGGAAAAGAAAAAAAGATTGGCTGGAAACTGAAAGAGATAAACATTCATAGAGTGCTTTATCGGAGGAATTAAAAAGGGCTGTAAATCAAGCTATTTTTATGATATAATTCGAAATTGATATGGAAATCGTCATTTTTTCATCTGCTGAAGTTAAAGTGCAGTTTAACCCTTGATTTTTTATGCTAAATTATGTTATTTTTATAACGAACTTCGATTCTGGTGCTTTTGTTATTATTCTGGAGATATTATCTCATCAACTGGCAGGGGGGAAATTTTATGCTGGATACGCTGGAGGAAAAAGGTTTGCCGCTGGCTATAATAGTTATTACAGCCGTCTGTTTTGTCTTCGTCTCTGGGGCTGTCGGACAGGCTGAGGATATTCAGGCCGAAGAGGAATGGATAACCGGACTTACCGGCAGTCTTGATGTAGATCAGGTCGAACTGGTAGAGAGTCTCGAAGATTTCAGCAGGCCTTTGATCTATCTGGAGAATTATCTATATTATATTCTGCCTGAAATTGAAGAGCCGGGAGTTTACAGTCTCGCTTCCGATTCTCAGCCGGAGGGGCTTTTTTCGGTGGAGGATATCGAACAGCTGGAGCTGCAGTTTGACGAACAGCCGGAGGACTGGAATGAGGGCGATGAGTGGACCTGGACCTTCCGGGATGATGATAGATTTGTCGAGATAGAACTGACATCTGAAGTCATCGATTACGTAAAAGAGCCCGGCCGGCCGATGCTGAGCAGGATCATATTTTCGCTGGACTATGCTGCTCCTCATTTCAACTTTCAGGGTACTGTCAGAGTCAGGGATGATTTTGACGATGTTGACGTGATAGTCGAGCTCGATCATGCTGATTATGATCTGGAAAATATATCTGCCAATCTAAATTTTGATCTGCTGAACAGGGTTGAAAATGAGCTGGCTTTTGAGGGGAGTTTACAGCTGCCCGGTATAGAAGGGGAAGGCGAGCATCACTTCATCTTCACTGAGCGTCCCCGGGAATTACCCAGAACTCAGCCGATTTATCTGGATGAGTATATATTCAGGGGGTATATGTCAACCGGCAACTTTGCTCTCGAAGGTGATATGTGGATCTGTACGGAATCGATAGTATTGAACGGTTATACAGTCTTAAATTAGTTCCACGGCTATCTGTTATTATCTCTGGTTAAGGAGGGCTAGTATGTCACAGGAACCTGAACTGGTAATTACAGATGCACCTCATCTGATAACCGATGGAGATAGTACCGACCTGGTTATGATCGATGTTATTATAGCCTTGATTCCCGCCACCCTGGCCAGTGTTTATCTTTTTGGTCTGAATTCTGTCCGCATAATACTCGCTTCGGTGATCACCGCCATGCTAATCGAAGCGGTGGTTTTACAGCGCTGGAGCAGTTTGCGAGATTTTTTCGATGATGGCAGCGCGGCTGTCACCGGTCTGCTGCTGGCTCTCACTCTACCCCCGGACGTTTCCCCTTTTCTGGCTGCGGTGGGAGCGGCGCTGGCAATTATTCTGGGCAAGATGATGCTCGGAGGCCTGGGCAATAATCTCTTTAACCCGGCGCTGGTAGGCCGGGGTATCATGCTTGCACTCTGGCCGGCTTCGATGACGACATTTACCGATCCGGTGGATGGAGCTACAGCTGCTACTGCTCTGGCCGGAGGGGATTACAGCTACTGGGAGATGTTCTTGGGCAGCATTCCCGGCAGCCTGGGAGAAACTTCCGCATTGTTGCTGTTTCTGGGAGGGGTTTATCTGTTTTTCAGAGGCAGAATTGGCTGGAAGATTCCTTTGAGCTATATAGTCACGGTGGGAATTTTTACCCCGCTCATGGGCGGCGATGTAATTCTGCATTTATTTTCGGGTGGACTGATTATGGGAGCAATTTATATGGCCACGGATATGGTGACTTCTCCGGTATCCAGCAGAGGTAAGCTGGTATTCGGATTTGGCTGCGGATTTTTGACAATCATCATAAGAATGTATGCCACCCTGCCTGAAGGGGTAACCTATGCTATATTAATTATGAATGCCCTGGTTCCTCTGCTCGATAAATTATTAAGGCGCAGGGCATTTGGGGAGGTTGAGACAGAATGAAAACCGAAAACTATGATCTCTCCCTGGGCGTGTTTATACTGGCTATTACTCTAGTGGTGGCCGTACTGGTTCTGGCCTACGCGCACAGTATAGCTGATCAACTTATCGTAGAAGAGGATGTATCCCCTGAGATGAGGGAAAACCTGGTGGGAATTTACGATGATGAGGCCACCTTTTCCGAATTTGAGTATGAAGATAACCTGTTTTTCGTTGTGCGGGAGGCTGGAGATGTCACCGGAATGGCTCATGTAGCTGCTGGTTCGGGTTACGGCGGCGAAATTGAAGTTTTGGTTGGAATGGATGATGCCGGTGATATAGTCGGCATAAACGTGCTTGAGCATTCCGAAACACCGGATCTGGGAGATAGAGTTTTTGAAGATGATTTTAAGGATAGATTTTTGGGATTGGGTTACAATGATCCCATTGAAATCGGAGATGATATTCAGGGCGTGACCGGAGCGACGGTTTCTGCTGAAGCTCTGGCCGAGGCAGCCCGGGAAGCAGTTGATGTCACCTTCGACGCTCTGCGTTCGGGAGAGTACTAATTCCAGGGAGGAATGTTATCAATGGAACTGTTCAGATCAGAATTCTGGCAGGAGTCGAGGAAATATCTGGTTCTGGTGGCGCTGGCTCCCATTCTGGGAGGTATGACTGATATCCGCAGCGCCATCTGGTTGGGCAGTTTGACACTGCTGGCCATCATAGGAGCCGGACTTATAAATATTGCTCTTAAAGGTATAGTTACCAGAAATACCAGGGCTCCTTTCACCGTTATAATTACCATCACTTTAATCTCTCTTTTCCAGATCTATTTAAGCATTGTGGATACAGCACTGCTGGAAGAATTCGGAGTATATCTTCCTCTGATAGCTCTCAATGTGCTGGTTCTGAGGCAGACAGTTCTTTTTGAAGTTGAAGATGCCAGCCGTGAATTCAGAGGCAGCGTCTGGTTTGGGTTTAAACTGCTGGTGCTGATGATCTTTCTGGGCGGTCTCAGAGAACTCTTTCTGACCGGCCAGATAAGTAATATCGAAATATTTGCCAGCGATATAGCTTTCTTTGGAGAACCCGGGGGCATTTTGATAGTTCTCGGTTCTTTAGTCGCGCTTTTCAAAGCTGCTTTTTCTTCCGGGCCTGCTGCTGAAGAGGAGGTAAATTAGGATGGTGGAGTTACTGCAGCTGTTTCTGGGCGGAATTTTCTGGAACAATATAGTACTAAATAATCTTCTCGGATTGACTCCGTTTTTAGTCGAAAGAAAAAGTTCTTTCAGGGATTCGCTGGGAATAGGAATAACTACCACTTTGCTCATGATTTTCCTGGCTATGATAACCTTTATTATCCATGAGCATGTTTTGATACCTTTAGAGCTGACATATCTCAACAACTTGATCTTCGTCCTGTTGATTATGGGATTGATATTCTTTATGAGGATGAGGCCAGAGAATCCCGAAAAAATATATTCCTGGCATTATTATCTGCCTGATATATTTTTTAATGCAGCAGTTTTTGGTATGATTCTTTTGGAGATAGCTGAATGGGAAACTCTAATAGAAGCTGTAGTCAGTGCAGCCGGTTATGGTATTGGTTTTACCGCGCTGCTGCTGATAGTAGACGGTATGAATAATAGAATGGAAAAGACGGCCGCTCCTGAATGGTTAAAAGGTGTCCCTATCCAGCTGATTATTCTGGGTATACTGGCGCTGGCAGTTTCAGGACTGGAAGGGATTTAAAGCTAGATCTTCCTGTTTTCGGTTGGTAAATAGGTGGGCTAAAAAATTACGAGTATCACTTCGTTTTATATCTTCCAGCCATTGTTATCATGATAGTGATCTTATGCGATATATATAGGCTGATAACAGGAAGAACCTTAAATATTTGGAGGTGTTCTATCATGGCTGAAAATGCAGCTGAACTCGAAAAGCTCGAAGATATGGATATCGAGGAACAATCGTTTGAAAAGGGGCTTTATATCCCCCATCACAAATCTTACACCGACGATCTTCCGATCACCAGACTTTCTTATCCCGGCAGGGTGATAATCCCCCTCAATCAGCACATCGGCGAGACGGTAACACCGGTGGTAGAGGCAGGAGAGAGGGTGGAAAAGGGACAGCTGATCGGAGAGTTAAATGAATTTTGGGCTTCGAACGTTCATGCCAGTGTGAGCGGTGAAGTTGCGGCCATAGAAGAAAGACAGATGGCCGGCGGTGATCGGGTTCTTTCCGTCGTCATAGATGTCGATGACGAACAGCAGGAATTTTCTGAAGTTATCAGAGAGGACTGGGAGGATCTCGAGATCGATGAGATGAAGTCCATGCTCCAGAAATATGGAATCGTCGGCATGGGGGGAGCAGCCTGCCCCACTCATATAAATGTGAGCACCGATGACCCGGTTCCCAACCTTATCCTGAATGGCGCTGAATGCGAGCCTTTTCTAACCTGTGATCACCGCATGATGGTGGAATGGGCAGATAAACTTATCAAGGGAGCGAAGATTTTATTCAAAATTATCAAAGCGGATAACTGTTATATAGGCATCGAAACCAATAAGCCCGATGCCATAGAGGTTTTAACTGAAAAGACGGAAGATCTGGAGAACTTTGAAGTGATTCCCCTGGATACCAAGTATCCACAGGGTTATAAGAAGAGTATGATCAAGGCTATAACCGGTAAGGAGCCTCCTATGGGAGCCCGCTCGGCCGATGTAGGCTGCATTGTGAGAAATATAGGAACCACGATCGCCATTTATGAGGCTATAGTCAAAAACAAGCCGCTCTTTGAAAGGGTGGTTACAGTCAGCGGCCCGGAGACTGTACCGGAAGCGGGCAATTACGTTATGCCTGTAGGAACCCCTATAAGGCACGTAATGGAGGCAACCGGAGTGGATATTAGCTCTCTTTCCGGCTGTAAAATAATTCTGGGAGGAGCTATGACCGGTACTGCCGTCAGTTCCCTCGATGTGCCCGTAACCAAAAGCGATACCGGTGTAATTCTTCTGCCGCCCGATATGGCCGACCTGGGACCCTCTCAGGATGAAAAACCATGTATACGCTGTGGTAAATGCGTGGAATCCTGTCCCATGAAGCTTTATCCCAATGAGCTGAGTCTGGCGGCCGAAGCTGAAAATTACGAAGAAGCTGAAAAGCTGCATGCCACCGAGTGTGCTGAGTGCGGAATCTGCAGCTTCGTCTGTCCCTCTCAGCGAAAAGTTGCCGAAGCTATCACCAGTGCCAAGCCTCATGCCAAAAAAATCCGCAGAAATAAATAGAAGCTCTGACTGATTCTTTTGCCTGAGCACTGAAAAGAGGGTTATAATCAGCTGAACCGCCGGACATCCTGCTGTCCGGCTTTTTTATTTGCCTATTTAACAAAGGCCTCTGCTGATGATATAATTCATTATAACTGTATCTGCTGCTGAAGTAATTCAGGTGAGGGGGTAAACCTTTCGATAATAGATGCTCTGGTTGATACTGATTTACTCAGTGCTGGTGGGATTTTCAATCGGATTGATGGGAATGGGAGGGGTTTTTTTAACTCCGGTATTAATTCTGATCATGGATTTATCGCTGTCGGAGATCATGGGGACAGTTCTATTGAGTTTTACCGCTACAGGAATGATGGGCAGCCTGATGTATCATCGTAGAGGCAATATTGACTGGTCGGCAGCACTTTTGCTGGGATCTTTCAGCGCTCTGGGCAGCATTTTTGGCGCCAGTACAAATTTAGCTCTTGATGAAGAGATACTGAAAACAATTCTCGGGCTTTTCCTGGCTGCGATTGGAGTTTTTACCCTTCTGCGCCATAAATTTACTCTGACTTTAGGCGGATTCAACAATATTGAGTCAGCGGTTTTTTCCGTTATAATTTTTTCCCTTACCGGGCTAGGCGTAGGATTTGCCTCCGGTCTTCTGGGGGTGGGCGGTCCGGTTTTACTGGTTCCACTGCTGGTGGCTGCAGGCTGGCCCATTCTTCTGGCGGTGGGAGTGAGCCAGGTGGTTAGTGTCTTTGCTTCTCTTGCGGGGGCTGCCGGATATCTGCAGGCCGGAAGTCTGTCTCCTCTGCTGGCCTTCTGGTTGGCGGGAGGGCAGCTGATCGGTGTGGTTTGCGGCTCCATTTCCGCCCATTCACTGCCAGAAAATAAAATTAAAATTCTGCTCGGCACGGCCCTGATATTTCTGGGATTTTATTTTACCGTTTAAAGATCAAAGTTTCCGGGAGGTTTCTAACATGGTAAACGATGGTGTGAAGGGGATCAGCAGCACCATAAATGAAGTCGTTTCCGGCCGGCCTTCGACGGTGGCCGAAACAGCGCCTGCCAGAAAGAAAAAAAAGGATAAATCCCGGGATAGAGGAGATCTGATCTACCTCTCCGATCTGGCCCAAAACCTGCATGCTCTCATAAAATTTCTGGAAGAGAGGGACTGGCCGGAAGAGCAGAATGGCTTTGATTTTATAATGGAAAAATTTATAGAAAATCCCGATCCTTATCCTGTACCCGAGTTTGTGGAGATGCTGGTGGAATTGAGCGGCCAAAATCCGGGCTGTTTTAAAGAGCTGCTCTTTCAGGCCCGCATGCTGCAGAAAGATGATTACAACCCAATACTCTGGCTGGGCGTTCTTACCAGGCTGTCAAGGTCGGAAGCTGAAAGTTTCATTGAATGCACCGCGGAAATATTCTCGTTTTATGAAGATAAAGATCTGGTCAAAGAGCTTGTGGCTTATATCGAAGAAGTTCGAATAATATTAAACGAGCATCAGTTTCGGGAGGCAGCGGAGAGATCAGCTTTCATAACTTCTGCCTGTCAGCATATCAATTCCGATAAAAAAGCGTAATACATTATAAATAATGAACAATAAACAATGAATAGTAAAATTATATCATTGCTGTTAATGGACTTTTGAACTATTTAATGATACAATGATAAAAAGTATTATTAATAATAAATTTGATAACAGTTCTACCGGGGCTTAAGCTTTTTGTCTGTTCAGTTTTTTAGGCCTTAAAGAAGTTCTTTAGGGGGCTGAAAAATTTGAAATCGGTTTTGATAGTGGATGATGCATCCTTTATGAGGTTGAATTTAAAGAACATACTGGATGAGGATTACGAAATCCTGGGCGAGGCGGAAAATGGAAAAGAAGCAGTGGAAAAATATCAGGAGCTGAATCCTGATATCGTAACGATGGATATAACAATGCCGGAGATGGATGGACTCGAGGCCATAAAAGCTATAAAGGATATCGATCCCGATTCAGATATTGTCGTGGTCAGCGCTATGGGCCAGCAAAAAATGGTCATCGATGCTATCGAAGCCGGGGCGGAAGACTTTATTGTCAAACCCTTTGAAGACGAAAGGGTGCTGGAAGCGCTGCAAAAGTTAGGTTAAAAACTTATTTGAGGAAGCTTCTGCCAGTTTGTTAAGAAAAACAGTACTATTGTATCAGAGCTTTTTTCTCACAGCTCTTTCATTTGCAGATAATATTATGGTAGAATGCAGTATGTCTTATCTAACCAGTTTAAGATTTGAAGTAAATCTTTTCATTTGAGGTGGTTTCTGGATGAATGAATACCTGAATTTCTTACAGACCGGCCTCGATGGCGCCTCTGAAAGACAATCAGCTCTGACCAATAACATAGCCAATGCGGATACTCCTGGCTATAAGCGCGAGGATGTTGACTTCCGCTCTACTCTGCGGGGAAAAATGGAGGGTGACTCTTCCGGCGGCGGTCGAACCGGGCTGAGCAGGACTCATCCTGGCCATCTTGCCGGCAGAAGAACGGAAGAAGCGGGCGCTGAATTCAAACGTTATAAAGAAACTGATACTTCCTATAGGTACGATGAAAATAATGTCGATATCGAAAGAGAAATGGCCGAATTGTCCAAAAATGAAATCTACTTCAGCACTCTCTCCCAGCAGATCAATGCTAAGTTCAATAATCTGGGTACCGTACTGGAAAGAGGTGGATAAACATGTTTGAAAACATCAACACCAGCGCCTCTGGACTGACCGCTCAAAGAACCAGAATGGACGTCATCTCGGATAACATAGCCAATGTTAACACCACCCGGACTGAAGATGGCGACCCCTATCGACGCAAAACCCCTGTTTTTCGCAGTCGAGCTTCCCGGGGGACGGGCAGCTTCTCGCAAATTTTATCTGAGAGAGCCTCGAGTTTTTCACAGAGTGGAGATAGCTCCCGCAGGGGGGTTGAGATAGCCGAGATTGCTGAAGATGATAGCCCCTTCAAAACGATTTATAACCCAGAACATCCTGATGCTGACGACGACGGTTATGTAGAAAAGCCCAATGTTGAGATCACCATGGAGATGGTCGATATGATAGATGCCTCGCGGGCCTATGAGGCAAACATCAATGCTCTGGAAACCGCTGAAAATACCGCTCAGAGAGCTCTCGACATCGGAGGCGCCTAAATAAGGAGTGATGGTCAATGATCGGACCTATTTCTGACAGGCTGGATCTGCTTTCCGGCGGGGAGATTGAAACCACTGAGTCGGAGGGCAGCGAACATCCCATAGACGATTTTGCTGAGCTGCTGGCCAGGAATGTTGAAGAAGTAAATCAAATGGAGAGAAGCGCTCAGGATCTGAGCGAGCAGTTTGCCCTGGGGGAAATAGATAATATTCACGAGGTAACAGTTGCCACCGAGAAGGCCAGACTGGCCCTGCAGCTGACCACAGAGATTCAAAATAGAGTGGTTGAAGCTCATGACGATATAATGAGAATGCAAATTTAGTGAGGTTACAGTGATGTTTGCAAGAATCAGAGATTTTTTCAGCCAGCTCCAGGAGCTCTGGGGAAAACTAAATAACAGAGCTAAAATAATCATAGGGGCTTCTGCTTTTATTGTTTTCACTGCTCTGGTATTTATGATTTTTGTGCTGGGAGATGCCAATTATCAGCCCCTTTTTGAACAGCTGGCTCACGAAGATGCCGGCGAAATAGTCGATGAATTGGAGAATCGAGGAGTGAGTTATCGGCTTGAGGATGGCGGCAGTACGATTTTGGTGCCGGCCGATCAGGTTCACGATATGAGGCTTGCTCTGGCGGGAGAAGGTCTGCCTGCTTCGGGGCAGGTCGGTTTTGAAGTTTTTGATGATGTACAATTTGGTACAACCGATTTCGAAAGAAGGGTAAACTTATATCGGGCCATGGGGGGAGAATTGAGCCGCTCCATCGAGAGTATGGAAGCAATAGCAAGCGCCCGGGTGCAGATAACTGCCCCCGAGGAAAGCCTTTTTGTTTCCGAAGAAAGGCCGGCTGAGGCTTCAGTTATGCTGAATTTGGAGCCCCGACATCAGCTCGATGAAAGTATGGCCCGGGCAATCGGAAATCTGGTGGCCAGCGGTGTCCCCGATTTAAGTCTGGAAAACGTGACCATCGTCGATACCGCGGGCAACATGATCGCGGCCGGTGATCTGGCGGATGGAGATGATTTCAATGCCAGGGAGATCAGCACCAACCAGAGAGAGATGGAACGAGATTACGAGGAGAAATTGACCGAAAGATTGCAGGGGATGCTGACCAGAATTCTGGGCCCGGATAATTTCACCGTTCAGGTCGAAAGCAGAATGAATTTTGACCGCAGAGAACGGGAGAGTCACACATATTTACCCATTATTGATGAAGAAGGGCTGCCGAGAAGCAGAGAGGAACTGAGAGAAATATATTACGGCGGAGAAACTCCTGAGGAAGCAGGAGCCCCTGGTACGGATAGCAATATTCCCGGTTATCTAACCGTGGAGGAAATGGAAGAAGAGGGGTATTACGAAAGAACTGAAGAAACCATAAATTATGAGATGGATGAGATCGTGGAGCGCGAGGAATTTGCTCCCGGCCAGCTGGAACATCTTTCTATTTCTGTAATGGTCGATGATGAGATGGCCGAGGATGATCTGTTAATTCTTGAGGATTCAATTCAGGCTGCGGTCGGTTTTGACCCCGAAAGGGATGACACCATAAATGTTTCCAGTCTGGAATTTGATCGAACCATCGAAGAGGAGATAGAAGCTGCCAGGGCCGAAGAGGAGGCCCAGCGCCGCAGACAGCAGATAATATACAGTGTTCTCATAGTTGCCATCCTTCTGATAACTCTGACAGCAGCTTTAATTCTGCGCAGACGAATGAAAACTTCGGAAGAAATGGCCGTTCCTCAGGGCGCCACCGTCGATGAGATGGTCGAAGATGAAGAGGAAGAAGAGGTGGAGCTGCCCGAAGAGGAGCTTTCCGAAGAGGAGAAAAAAGCCCGCAAGATGCGCGAGGAACTTCATGAAATGGCCGAAGATCAACCGGAAGAGATGGCCGAACTCATTAAAAGCTGGATCATAGAAGAGTAAGAGGTGATATTTAATGCCCACAGAAATAGATGGGCGTAAAAAAGCGGCCATTTTGCTAGTAACCCTGGGATCTGATGTTTCCGCACAGATTTTTGAGCATTTGAGCGAAGAGGAGATAGAGGAATTGACCCTGGAGATAGCCAATCTTCAGGAAGTAGAACAGGAGACCAAGCAGGGGGTTGTCGAGGAGTTTTATCAGATGGCCCGGGCCCAGGACTTTCTTGACAGGGGTGGAATACAGTATGCCCGTGATGTCCTGGAAAAAGCAGTGGGGAAGGAGAGAGCCAAAGATATACTCGGGCGATTGACAGCGTCGCTCAAAGTTCGCCCTTTTGACTCCATCCGCAAAACCGATCCATCTCAGCTGATAAATTTTATTCAGGATGAACATCCGCAGACCATAGCACTGGTGCTCGCCTATCTCAATCCCGATCAGGCTTCAGAAATTTTGAGCTCGCTGCCGGAGGAAATTCAGACCGAAGTCTCCAAACGTCTGGCCACCATGGATAGAACATCTCCCGAGATCATCAAGGATGTGGAACAGGTTCTCGAGCAAAAAATTTCTTCCGTCGTCACCGAGGAATATGCCCGGGCTGGCGGTATAGAATCGATAGTTGATATATTAAACAGCGTCGATAGAGGAACGGAGAAAAATATTCTCGATGAAATGGAGCAGGAAGATCCGGAGCTGGCCGAGGAAATCAGACAGAGAATGTTCGTATTCGAAGACCTGACGCTTCTGGACGATCAGGCCATACAGCTTACCCTGCGGCAGGTTGAAACAGATGATCTGGCCCTGGCTCTAAAGACGGCCAGCGAAGAAGTCGAGGAAAAAATTCTCAGCAATATGTCGGAAAGAGCTGCCGAAATGCTGGAGGAAGATATGGAATATATGGGTCCGGTCAGGATACGAGAAGTGGAAGAAGCCCAGCAGCGCATAGTAAATGTCATCAGAGAACTCGAAGAAAGCGGCGAGATAGTTATAGCCCGCGGCGGGGAGGAAGAAATAGTTGTCTGATTTTAGAGGTTCAAACTCCAGTTCCAACTTAATAAAGTCTTCCAGCATAACCGGGGAGTATCAGTTGAGCGAAAAGGAAACCCGCGAGAGGTATGAAGAAGAAAAAAGCAGAAAAAACGATGAAAATCGGCAGCAGGATGAAAAAAATGAGAAAAGTGAAGAAGCTGAAAAAGCGCTTGAGCAGGCCAGGAGCGAGGCGGATGATATTTTAGAAGAAGCCCGCCAGAAAGCCGATGAGATTATCGCCGCTGCTGAAAACGAGGCTGAAAAAATAAAAGAGCAGGCCGAGGAAGAAGGCTATAAAGAGGGGTATGATAAAGGATTGGCAGAGGGCAGGGAAGAAGCCCGTGAGAACTTGAGAAAGGAACATCAAAAATCTCTGCAGACGGTAACAGAGGCCGCTGCCAGAACGGATGAAAGGCTTGAAAAGGAAGTTCGGGATACTTCGGAGCGGATAGTCGACTTTGCTGTTGATATAGCTGAAAAGATAGTGCAGACTGAAATTCATTTCAATCCTGAAGTTATAGTTCCTATTGTTGAGGAATGTCTGGAGGAAATCAGCTTAAATAATAATGAGATTACCATTCGGGTAGCTCCCGAAGTTGAGGAATACCTGCGGGATCTGGATTACGAAGGCCGGCGGGATACCGAGATCAAAATTGTAGCTGATTCCGGTTTAAAACCGGGGGATTGTCTGGTGGAGACCGACTTCGGCGGTCAGGATGCCACCATCGAAAGCAAGCTCGAAATTTTGCGAGACCAGCTCACCGATGAAGTCAAAAATACCGTGGAGCAGTGATAAAAATGAGCATAATCGATTATGACAGGCTCAAAAGCACCCTGGAAATTTCCGATACAAGGAGAAATTTTGGGCATATAACCCGCGTGGTGGGGTTGATTATCGAATCGCGCGGACCGGAGGTCAGCATCGGTGAGATCTGTCTGATCAAAAATCATGACCGCACCGTGCGGGCAGAAGTGGTCGGCTTTGATGATAACCGGGTGCTTTTGATGCCGATTGGAGATATAAAAGGAGTGAATCCGGGCGCCAGGGTGGTGGCGACCGGCGAAAAGTTCAGGGTGAAGGTAGGAGAAGGCCTGCTCGGCTGTGTGCTGGACGGGCTGGGTCGGCCCGAGATGGGCGAGATAGATTCCCGGAGGGATCTGACAGATGTTCCGGCTACCCGGCAGCCGCCTGACCCCTTAAAAAGACAGCGGATTAGCGAACCCTTAAGCCTGGGAATTCGCAGCATAGATGGGCTTTTAACCTGCGGCCGGGGGCAGAGGATCGGGATTTTTGCCGGGAGCGGTGTCGGCAAAAGTACCCTGCTGGGAATGGCCGCCCGCAACACCGAGGCCGATATCAACGTCATAGGACTTATCGGCGAGCGGGGAAGAGAGGTCAGAGATTTTATCGAAAAAGATCTGGGCGAAAAAGGCCTGGGAAAATCCATAATAGTGGTGGCCACTTCCGATGAGCCCGCTCTGGTCCGTTTTAAAGCTTCTCAGGTAACCACCGCCATCGCCGAATACTTTCGCAATCAGGGGGAAGATGTGCTGCTGATGATGGATTCTCTGACCCGGGTTGCCCGGGCGTTGAGAGAAATAGGTCTGGCCGTGGGAGAACCCCCCACAACGAGAGGATATCCTCCCTCTGTTTTCAACAGACTGCCCCGTCTGCTGGAAAGAACGGGAGCGGGCGAGGAGGGGACCATCACAGCGCTTTATACGGTGCTGGTTGAGGGCGATGATTTTAACGAGCCCATTTCCGATACCGTCAGGGCTATTCTCGACGGTCATATAGATCTCTCCCGGGATCTGGCCTCCCGCAATCATTACCCGGCTGTAGATGTGCTTTCAAGCGTCAGCAGGGTCATGAAGGATATAGTGCCCGAGGAGCATGAAGAATCGGCAGGGGAGTTAAAAAAGCTGCTGGCGGATTATAGAGAATCGGAGGATCTCATCAATATAGGTGCCTATGAAAAGGGCAGCAACCCCGATGTCGACAGAGCTATAGAGCGAATTGATGACATCAATGATTTTTTGCAGCAGGATATAGAAGAGGATGCCAGCTATGAAGGGACCATCTCGCAGCTGAAAAATATTGTAAGTTAGCCGGAGGGTGATCCTGCTTGAAAAAATTTGATTTTGATCTGAAGAAAGTTTTGAAGGTGAGGACTATCAGAGAAGAGCTGGCTCAGGCTGAATTTCTAAAAGCCCGGCAGCAGGCCCGGCAGCTGGAGGATGAGGTCGATAATCTGGCCTGTGTACAGGAGAAAGTTTACGATCATATCAGAAAAAAATCCAATCCTGATCCTGAAATGGCACTGCAGGCCCGCCGATATTTAAAGCATAATCGCCAGGAAATCGATAATCTTCAGGAGAATCTTTCCCAGCAGAAAGAGGTAGTCTATGAGCGGCGGGAGGAATTGAGGAAAAAATCGCAAAAAAAGCAGGCCATGGAAAGGTTAAAAGAGAATCAATCAGAAGTATATTATAAGGAGCTGCAAAAAGACCAGCAGAAAATAATAGATGATCTGGCCCGACATTTTACGGGCAGTCTGGATGAGGACGAAGATGTTTTTCCGCTTTAAGGGGGAAACTGAATGCTGCGCAAATTATTACTGATAGCTATTATATTATCTTTTCTGGCCACGATTTCTTTAGTAGCATTAAATTTTTTCGGAATAATTTCTATAAGATCCTATGCAGAAGACATAGTAACCGGTTTGCCCGTGCTGGAGGACCATGTTCGCACCGGGGAGCAGTATTTTGAATTACAGGGTGAATATGAGGCTCTGCAGGAGGAGCATGCGGAGCTGCAGGAGGAGCATCAGAACCTCCAGAATGATTTTGATGAGCTGGAGGCCGAACTGGAAACAGTCCGCAGCGAAAAAGAAGAACTGGAAGCGCTTTATCAGGAGATGCAGGAAGAGGAGATGACCAGAGAGGAAAGAATGGAACAGCTGGTTAATATCTATTCCAATATGGCGGCGGCTCAGGCGGCGGAAATTTTTGAAACTATGAATCGGGAGCTGGCCGTGGCTATTCTGGCCAACATGGACGATCGCGATGCAGCCGAGCTTCTGGAAAATCTGCCGGCCGATCAGGCGGCGGAGCTTTCAGGAGAATTACAATAGATGAATGATGTTATGTGTAAAAAACAGGCTGAAAATAAAGGGAAGGGGGTGAATAAATGAGTTCGGGAGCTGTCAATATTTTGCAGGGGATGTTCAACGCTTCTCTCGATGCTGATGCCGGCGATCTGGACTCCGAAGCCAGCAGCGATTCTCTATCGGAAAGCCCTGAGGATTTCAGCGAGGTTCTGAGCAAGATTCAGGATAAAAATCCGGAAGCCGCTGACTTTGAGATCGGAGAGCTGGAGGCTCTGCTGGAGGAAAAGGAGATGATTTCAGCAGGAGCCGGTTTTGCAGGACCGCTTGATCTGCTGGAGAGGCTGGTTCAGACAAATGCCATCGATATTGAAATCTCTGAGGGAAAGCTGGTTTTTTCCTCGGAGGAGCTTTCTGACGAGCTGGTCGAGCTGCTCAACGAAAGCGAGATGGATCTGGAAAGCCTTCTGGAGATGAAGGAAGCGAGCTCGGGAAGTTTTCCGGCCCTTCACGGCGAGCTTATGACAGCCGCCAACTTCGCGGAGGAAGAGATCGATGCTCTGCTGGAGGAAACTCTCTTTCGCTTCGAGGACCGCTGGCAGAATCCGGAGAAAATTCGCAGTCAGATCAGGCGGGCCATGAGGTCTGCAGCGCTGCAGGGTGTAGATACCTCCGAGCTGGTGGAAATGTTCGGCGAGCTCGAGCCGGGTGAGGCAGAAAATATGCTTTTCAGGATGATGCTGGTAGAAGCTGACGCCGAAGAAATTTCCGGGCTGGCAGAGAGCGACAAAAATTACATCATGCATGCTCTGCTGAATTCTGAATCGACCGAGGAGTCTTTTTCCCAGCTCAGGGTGGATCAGGATCTGGCCCCTCTGCTGGAGAAAATTGCCGAACATTATGATCTGAGCGATGATCAGGTTGAAAAGCTCATCGACAGGGTCAGGCAGAAGTATGCCGATGGGGAAAACCGCTCGCAGCTATTATCCGAGATGATCGCCAGGCTGGATAGCGAGGCGGCTGATATAGAGCTCGAATCCAGACCGGCCCGACATGCGGCGGAACTCTGGAATGAGGTGCTGTCAGAAGTTTTGAGCCGGGAGCTGGATTACCGGTCAGAAGAGGTCGACATCAAGGAATTTCTCAGGGGATTGGATGATTCCGAATCCGGAAGAGCTGAAATCGACAGCGAGCTGCTGCGCGATCTGCTCTTCGGCGAGGAGGATTCACGTCCGACTGCGAACTGGCAGGAACTCACCGCCGAGCTGTTAAATTTCGATTCTCAGGAGGAAGTCGGCGAGTTTGACCTGGAACTTGATCTGGATCTGGACCCGGACCGGGAAGGATTAAATCCTGCGGATTTATCTGATATACCCGGGACAGCCAGTGATGAACAGCAGCTTAATGCACTGGGAGATTACGAACTGGCCCAGCTGATGATGAGCGGCGGGGCTGAAACTGCAGCTGCCGAAATCGAATCCGACTGGTCGGGCTGGCAGCAGAGCGCTGTGGATCAAATAGTTGAGTCGTTCACACTGCTGCAGGGCCAGGAGCGCGACACCATGCTTTTACAGCTGGAGCCCGAAAATCTGGGCAAAATCGGTATTGAGATCTCGGTGGAAAGCGGTGAAGTGCTGGCTCATCTGGTTGTCGAGGACAGCGCTGTCCGCAGCGAGCTGGAAAATAATCTGGGAACTCTGCATCGCAGTCTGGTCCGCGAGGGCTTTGAGGTGAATCAGATCACCCTGGAAGGCAGCGATGAGGAAAACCCACTGCTCTCCCAGGAAGAAGGCGGACAGCAGCGGGAGGATGATTCCGGAAGTTCTGAGAGAGAGGGCTCTTTCGAGGAGGAATTTTCTTCGGAATGGCCCGGCAGAATATCAAGACTGGATGACTTTGAGAACGGCGAGATCGATGAAGAACTCAGGGGATGGCTCAGGTGGAAGCAGTATCAGTACACCTGGATTTAATCTGTCTGCCTGTTCTCAGGAGGTGAAATAAAAGATGATGGAAGGAACCGTGCCAACACCGGCCGGCCAGGAAGTTGCCCTGGCGGAGGAGGACATGGAAGCGCCGGACGAGATAGACCGCGTAGAAGGCGATGAGCTGGGACGCGATGCTTTTCTGGAACTGCTGGTCACCCAGCTGGGCAATCAGGATCCTCTTGAACCGATGGACAATGATGAATTTATCACCCAGATGGCTCAGTTCAGCGAACTGGAACAGATGGAAAATCTCAATACCACGATGGGAGATTTTGTCGAACGTCAGGAGCTGGCTGAAGGTTCTGCTCTCATAGGCAGAGAAGTAGAAACTGTGCACCCTGAATCGGGCGAAAGCGTTCTCGGTGAGGTGAACAGGATCAGCCGCGAAGACGGTGAAATATATCTGCAGCTGGAAGGTTATGAGGAAGAATTTGCGATGTCGGGAGTAAGCGCAGTACAGGCGGCGGTGGAATAAACCGCATTCCGGGAGGTAATAGCAGTGGATGATAGAATGATGGTCAACCAGCCAATTCAGCGACCTGGATCGGCTCAGCCCACCCGCCAGGATCAGACCGGGCGGGAAGTAGAGGACAGTCAGGCCGACTTTGGCGAAATTCTCGAAAAGAGGCTGGAAGAAAAAGATGATATCGAATTCTCCCGGCATGCCCGCGAGAGACTGGAATCGCGCGGCATTAATATAACTCCCCGCACGCTCAACAGGCTGCAGGAAGGTCTGGAGAAGGCCGCAGATAAGGGAGCTCAGGAATCTCTGATCATGGTGGACGATACCGCCTATATCGTAAGCGTGGAGAACAAAACTGTCATCACGGCCGTAGATGAGGCCAATGTCAGGGAGAATGTCTTCACCGATATCGACAGCGCGGTTCTCATGTAAAGCGAAAAGCAAAAACTGAAAAAATATATGTCGGTTATGGGCTGGACCTCACTGTGAGGAGGCCCGGGAAGTCTGCCGATTGCAGGTTTCCGCCGACAATCACAGGAGGTTAGTATATCATATGATGAGATCTATGTTCTCCGGTGTGTCAGGACTCAGAACGCATCAGGAGAGAATGGACGTAATCGGAGATAATATTGCCAATGTAAATACAGTGGGATTTAAGGGCAGCACGGTAAATTTTGCCGAGATGATGAGCCAGACTCTTCAACCCTCCCAGGCTCCCACCGATGCCAGAGGTGGAACCAATCCCCAGCAGATAGGCCTGGGTGTCGATGTTGCCAGCATAGATACCGATGTAACTCAGGGAAGCTTAGAATCGACAGGAGTTTCTACCGATCTGGCGGTGGACGGCGACGGTTATTTTGCTGTCAATGATGGAGCGCAGGAGTTTTATACCAGAGCTGGAAATTTTGATGTAGATGAAAATGGAGATCTGGTCAGTTCGACCAACGGCTTTAAAGTTCAGGGCTGGCAGGCTGATGGAGATGGCAATATTCCCGAAAGAACTGAGCCCAATATTGAAGATCTTTCCATCCCGCTGGATGATGAGATGGAGGGCGATGCAACAACTGAGGCCAGTTTTTCCGGCAATCTTGACGCCCGCGCCAGCGAGGCTGATGGTACTGAGGATCCCAGCCGAACTGTGACCATGGATGTATATGATTCGCAGGGAGAAAGCCATTCCGTTCAATTTGAGTTCGCTCGAACTTACACCAATGATGAGATATCATTTGAGGGCAGTTTAGGCGAAGATTTGGATGAGTCTGAAAGCGTGGATATAGAAGCCGTAGATGCCCGGGGAGAGACCCATGTGGCGGAAGATGGCATCGAATTTGAGCGGCATGAAGTTGATTTAAGTTATGATACCGAGGATATTGGTGATGAAGTAACTGACCAGGCTCTTGAAGAAGGTGTAGCATATGACGTTGCTGATTTAGAAGGAACTACTGAAGTTCAGACAGCTAATGAAGACCATGATGTTCAAGCCGAATATGCATTACAAAATGAAGATGAAAAATACGTGGCAGTAAGTGCTGATGGAGAAACTTGGACACAGCTTACTGAAGCTAAAGCTACAGATGATTTAGACGCTGCAGAACTTGCTGCTTATGCAGATGATGGAGAAGAATTAAGTGATTTTGAGAATATTGCTGAAATATCTAATGATAACACCGTAACATCAGGTGAAATGACTTTTGATGAAGTAACCTGGACCGATGATGGTATTGACATCCAGGCCACAGCAAATAAAGGTGTTTGGTCTGCTGGAATAAGTGATGATTATGATGAAGATATCAGTTTTAATGATGGGAACGATAAAATATATTTCAGAGAAAGCGAAGAAAATGGAACCGAACTTTATGAAGATTTACTTGAAAATGAAATCGACGATCTCTATATCAACTGGGATCAGATAGATCACGAAGAGCTGGAAATACCCACAGATAATTTTGCCGATCTGGACTTCAGCGGAGAGGAATTCGATGTCAGCTCTCAGACAGATTCAGATATTCAGGATAATGTCTGGGAGGTAAAAAATATTGAGCCTGAGTATGAAGATATTGAGCTGGATGGTGAGGCAATTGAAGAAAATCTTTACACTCACTTCAATAAGGACGGAGGCTTTAGAGGGCTGACTTTTGATCATCCCCAGGAGTATGATAAGACGGATTATGACGAGGGAGATTATACGAGTATCGCTGATTTTGAATGGTCTCAAACCAATGTTAATGAAGGGGCCGATGATTTAAATGTGGAAATGGATTTCTCCGGTCTAACTCAGGCTGCAGCTGATTATAATGTGGAAGGTTCTGCCGAAGACGGTTACGAATATGGGTTTTTCGATTCCTTCGAGATTGATGGTACCGGCATAATTTCTGGCTCCTATACAAACGGTCTTACCCGGGATCTGGGCCAGGTTGCTCTGGCTAATTTCAATAATCCAGCAGGTCTAAATAAAGAGGGAGATAATTTGCTGAGCCGTTCTCAGAACTCAGGAGAAGCTCAATTTGGTCATGCCGGAGCCGCTGGTTTTGGCGACATCGCGCCCGGCACGCTGGAGATGTCCAACGTCGATATGGCCGAGGAGTTCACCGATATGATCAGAACCCAGCGCGGCTTTCAGGGCAACTCCTCCACGATAGATACCAGCGATGAGATGCTGCAGGAGCTGGTTAATCTGGCCAGATAATTTATTCCTGACCGGGAAGTATGTTATGCTGTTAATACAGTAATAGCAGTGCAGGAATAAAGGCTAATGCGGAAGGGAACTTCAGGGTAGATGTGAATCTCTGAAGTGTCAAAGCCTGATGGATTTTGAAAACCAAACAAATAAAGGTCGGGAGGGCATGTGTCTTCCGGTTTTTGAGGGCTATTTTCAGCTCTCCTGGCCCATCATTAAGGGGTTGTTCTGGCATGATCAGGGTCACAAAAATGGGTGGCGAACCGATAATTCTCAATGCCAATCTCATCGAAAACATCAGATCCACCCCTGACACCGTAATCACCCTGACCACCGAAAAGAAGATAATCGTGGAAGAAGAAACCGGGGAAATCATAGAAAGAGTTATCGAATATCAGAGAAAGATTCATAACTCCCACCCCCGCAGACTCAGTGAGGAGTGAATTTTGTGGATATAATCACCATAATAGGAGTAATCTCCGGAATTTCCTTAATTAGCGGCGCCATAATTCTCGGCGGACAGGCTTTTATGTTCGTCAGCCTGGAATCGATCATGATCGTCGGCGGCGGTACCCTGGCGGCTACCATGATCAATTACTCCTATGATAAGCTGGCGAAGCTTCCGGATTTGATACGAATAGCCTTCAGCAAGAATGAGTATGATTCCGAAGAGATCATCCAGCTGCTGGTATCTCTGGCTGAAAAGGCCAGGCGCGAAGGTCTTCTGGCGCTGGAACAGGATGCCATGGAGGCAGATGATGAATTCCTGCAGAAGGGGATTCAGCTCGTTGTCGATGGCACAGATCCCGAGCTGGTGCGCAGCATTCTCGAGACCAAATTGACTTTCATCGAGGAAAGGCACAGCGAAGGCCGGGGAATACTGAGCAAGATGGGGACGCTTTCTCCCGCTTTTGGTATGATCGGAACTCTTATCGGTCTGATTCAGATGCTGGCCGATCTCGATGATCCCACCGAACTCGGCCAGGGCATGGCTGTTGCTCTGCTCACCACATTTTACGGGGCCCTGATAGCCAATCTGATTTTTATCCCTATGGCCGGTAAGCTGGAAACTACCAGCCAGGATGAAATACTGCTCAAAGAGGTTATGATCGAGGGCATCCTTTCCATCCAGGCCGGCGAGAACCCTAGAATTGTGGAGGAAAAACTTCGTGCCTTTCTGGCTGAATCAGAAGGCGAGGAGGAAGAAGAAGCGCAGCCGGCAGCGGGCACCGAGGAGGTGGCCATGGAATAAATGGCTAGGAAAGGCTCCACCAACGATGATGACGGTGGAGGTGGCTCTCCCGAATGGATGACCACCTTTGGAGATATGATGACCCTTTTGCTCACTTTTTTCGTGCTGCTTTATTCTATGTCCTCGATAGACGAGGAACAATTTGAAATCGCCCTCGATTCTATCAGGGAAGGTCTGGGCGTTTTTACCGGCGGCAGAACTATCGCCACGCAGCGCCTGCTCGATGGCGGCGCCATCGGCGAGGGTTTTTCTCCCATGAACATCAGGCTGATGGAGACGCTTATGGGCCAGATCGAACAGTATGTTCAAGAGGAGCAGGTGGACGATGCAGTTTCCATGGAGATGACCGAACGGGGGCTGGAAGTTAGATTTGCTGGAGATATCCTATTTGATCTGGGAGATGCGGAGATCCGCCCGGAAGGTGAAGAAGTTTTAAGAGAGGTCGGCGAGATGATCGAGGAAACCCCCAATGATGTAGTGGTGGAAGGTCATACCGATAACCTGCCTATCAGAACTGACAGGTTCCCTTCCAACTGGGAACTTTCCACCGCCCGGGCTACCACGGTCGCCCGCTTCTTTATCGAAGATATGAACCTTGATTCCGAGAGGTTTTCGGCAGCTGGCTATTCCGAATATAGACCACTGGTGCCCAACGATTCTCCCGAAAACAGAGCTCAAAATCGCCGCGTTGAAGTTATTTTTCTCAACCCTGATTTTGTTCGGGAATCACCGGTTTATGAGCCCGCAGAGGAGCAGCCGGACCCGGGAGCTGAAGAGACCGATGATGACATGGAAACTCCTCCCGGTCCCGAGTTTGAGGACGAATCTCCTGCTCCGGATTTTGAAGATGTGCCGGAGGCTGAAGGTTTTTGATTTTCAATATTTAAGGAGTGAAACTTAGATGGCAGAGCAGAGCAAAATAAAGCGCGCGGGAATGATCCTCGGAATAATATTTTTAGTTGTATTTATTGCAGGAGCAACCAGCTTTGGTGTCCTCTGGTATCTATCCCAGCAGGATGCCGAGGAAGCCGAAGAAGTTGAGCTGGGGCCCACCTATGATCTCGGTGAATACACCGTCAATCTGACCGGTGAGAGCGCATTTCAAATTCTACAGACCAAAATAGTGGTCGAGGTAAGCAGTGAAGAGGTGATAGAGGAGTTCGAGGAGAGATCGCCGCAGGTTCAGGATACGCTCATCAGTGTTCTGCGTAATGCGGGAGATCAGGAGCTGCGGGAGCCCGGCATGCCGGGCATTAAAGAGGACATTAAATCCGCACTAAATGAGATTAGCCGCAACGGCGAAGTGAGGAATGTCTGGTTTACTGATTTTGTAGTCCAGTGAGGGGGGATTTTACGTGGCTGATGCTGACGTACTGGATCAGGAAGAGATAGACTCATTGCTTTCAGCTCTCGACTCCGGCGATGTCGATGTCGATGAGATGAAAGAGGAGGAAGAAGATGCGGTCAAGGAGTATGATTTCAGGCGTCCTGATAAGCTCTCGAAGGAGCAGATGCGGACGCTGCAGATGATCCATGAAAACATGATGAGGCTTCTGACCACAACTCTTTCCACCAAGCTGCGAACAGTGGTCGATTTCGAAGTCGCCTCCATCGAGCAGCTATCCTATGAGGAGTTTACCCGCTCGCTGCCGGAGCCGACCATTATCGGCATTTCAGAGCTGGATCCCCTCTCCGGACAGTTTCTGCTGGAAATAAATCCTGATATAGGATTTGCGATCATAGATAGATTATTTGGTGGATTCGGCCGTCCCATTGAAGAAGGGCGCAGTTTTACCGATATAGAGGAGACGGTGCTCAAAAAAGTCCTCAACTGGTTTTTGAGCACTATGCCTGAAGCCTGGGAAAACATTCTGGATCTAAACCCCCGGCTGCGGGAACTGGAATCAAATCCGCAATTCACGCAGATCGTACCGAGCAATGATATGACAATTATAATCACTTTTTCTGCCCGGATCGGCGAGAGCGAAGGTCTTATCAACATATGCCTTCCCTATATTATGCTCGAGCCGATTGTACCTCAGCTCAGCGCTCAGCAGTGGTTTGCCAGCAGCAGAGAGGAGCAGACGGCCAGGCATCTCGATAAGCTCAAAAAAAGAGTGAGAAAAGCCCCGCTTGAGCTTCAGGTTGAGCTGGGCAGCACCGAGCTTACGGTCTCTGACCTGCTCTATCTCGAAAAGGGAGATGTTGTCAGGATGGACAAAATCACCGACGAGATGGCTGATGTCAGAATCGGCAGCAATATAAAGTATCGCGGCATTATCGGTACCAGGCACAAACATAAAGCTCTCAAGATTATGGAAGTTGTGGAGCAGGAGGAGGGAGATGTGGATGATGAGTGATGAAGGCGGTGGAGATTCGCTCTCTCAGGATGAAATTGACGCCCTATTAGATGACTCCGATGATGATTATGAGGGTGAAAATGGAGACGAGGGCGGGGAATTTTTGACCGATCAGGAAAAAGATGTTATGGGCGAGATAGGCAATATAGCCATGGGATCTGCCGCTACAGCGCTTTATACGCTCATGGATAAAAAGGTGGAAATCACCTCGCCCCAGGTCGAGGTCAGAGAATTTTCTGATATAAGAAAAGAGTATGATAGACCGATAGTTTTGGTCAATGTTGAGTATACGGAGGGACTGGAAGGTTATAATCTGCTGGTTATAAAGCATGATGATGCGGCTATTATAGCCGATCTCATGATGGGTGGAGATGGAACAGATGCTGACGAAGAGCTGGGGGAGCTGCATATCAGCGCTGTGGGAGAGGCGATGAACCAGATGATGGGTTCAGCTTCAACCTCTCTTTCCAAGATCCTGGATCAAAAGGTAAATATCACGCCCCCCGAAGCCCAGTATCTCGAACTCGATGATGTTATTGAACAGGAAAGATTTTTTGATGCTGACGAAGAACTGGTGGTTACTTCATTTCAGCTAAAAATTGGTGATCTCGTCGACAGCGAATTTCAACAGCTGGCACCGGTGAATTTTGTGCACGGCCTGGTAGAAGAGCTCGTGGGAGACGATATGGGCCTTACAGCTAAATCTGCAGACAAGAGTGAAAAGGCTGCTGCGGCAGCGATGGAAAAAATACAGGAGACGCAGAAAGAGAAGGATATGGCAGGAGCGCAGCCGGAAGTACCCGAAAAAGAGACGGTGGAAGAACCCGCCGCCCGGCAGGATAAAACGGCCGCTGCTGCTTCTGCGGCAGGTGCTGCTGCCGGCCAGGCCAGAGATGCCAGAAGCGGCAAAGTTTCCGGGGAAAGAGAAGTTCAAAAAGAGGTGCAGAAAGCAGAATTCCCCGACTTTGAGGAAGGTCAGGGCAGACCGCTCCCCCAGAACATGGAGCTCATAAAAGATGTACCGCTCCAGGTTACCGTCAGGCTGGGCAAATCCAGAATGACAATAGAGGAGATACTGGATCTGGGTGAGGGTTCGATTATCGAGCTTGATAAACTGGCCGGAGAGACGGTTGATCTGCTGGTCAACGGCAAATTAATTGCCAAGGGCGAAGTTGTAGTTATAGATGAAAACTTCGGTTTCAGAGTTAAAGATATAGTCAGTCCGCAGGAGAGATTGAACAATATTTAATCCGGGATGCAGTTAAAGGGGAAATAAAATGGATTACGGTTTTGAGCTGGTCAGGGTTTTCTTTTACCTTCTGCTGGTTTTGGGAATTATATTTTTCGGCCAGAAATACTTTCGCAGATTCATGCGCCGCCAGCAGCAGGGAGAGCACATGCAGATAATTGAGCAGCTTTATCTTTCTCCTAAAAAAAATTTAACTCTGGTGAGAACCAGGGATGAGGTTCTGCTGATTGTTATCTATGAGGAAGGGGTTAAAAAGTTAAATTCCTGGCCCCGGGAAGATTTTGAGCTGGAAAAGGCTGCCGGCTCGATGACCGATGCTGAAGAACAAAAAAGTTTTAGTGAGCGCATTAAGGAACGGCTGAACTTTTACGGTCGTGGTGAAGATGAATAAAACAGCTATAATCACTTTTTTGGTGATCGCAGCTCTGCTTCTATCAGCACCTGCTCTGCAGGCCCAGGAGTTTGAGATACCGGAGGTCAACCTGGAGATCAGCCCTGGAGGAGAAGAAGGGGACGATCTGGTTTTAACACTCCAGATCCTGCTGCTGCTTACTTTTCTTTCGCTGGCTCCGGCCATATTGATAATGGTAACTTCCTTTACCAGAATCATCATCGTTCTTTCTATGATCAGAAACGCCCTGGCTACCAGAACGATGCCGCCCAATCAGGTGTTGATCGGTCTGGCTTTGTTTTTAACCGTTTTCATCATGGCCCCCGTATGGCAGGGAGTCATGGAGGAGGCTGTCACTCCCTATCTCGAGGATGAAATAGGTACGGAGGAGATGATCGAAGAGGGGCTGGTGCCGGTCAGAGGTTTTATGTTCGAACAGGTCAGGGAACAGGACTTGAGTTTATTTTACGAGATGACGGAAATGGACAGGCCGGAAAGCGAGGCAGATGTGCCGACCTATCTTCTGATACCGGCATTTGTGATGAGCGAGCTGAAGACAGCTTTTATAATCGGTTTCATCATATACATACCCTTTGTTATGATCGATATGGTAGTGGCCAGCATTCTCATGTCGATGGGAATGCTCATGCTGCCCCCGGTTATGATCTCGCTGCCCTTTAAAATAATGCTTTTTGTGCTGGTGGACGGCTGGTATCTGGTGATAGAATCGTTGATCAGAACCTTTTAGCGGGAGGTATGGATTATGGAGCCGGGACAGGTCGTAGATATTACCCAAAATGCCCTATATATAGTGTTGATCATGATCGCTCCGGTTCTGGGAGCTGGCCTGTTGACCGGCCTTATAGTGGCAATCCTGCAGGCGACCACTCAGATTCAGGAACAGACGCTGGCCTTTGTGCCCAAAATTTTCGCTGTTTTGATAGCTCTGGGACTTTTCGGTCCCTGGATTCTTTCTACCATGATAGATTTTGTCGAGGAATTATTCGAGAATATACCGGTGTATCTGGGGATGCTTTAAAATATGACCGATTTGACCGAGGTGCTGACAGGTTTTACCTATCTTTTCATTCTGGTGATGCTGCGGTTTGCCGGCCTGTTTTTGATCACTCCGGTTCTGTCCAGCGCGGCCTATCCCCGAAGAATGAAGGTGGCAGCTGCTTTTCTGCTGACCACAGCCACAGCGCCGGTGATATCCGCCCGGTATGACATCGAAGTTCCTGTTAACCTTTTGATTATGCTCGGCGATATCTTCAGAGAGCTGGGCATTGGCTTATTTATAGGTTTCATGGTCCAGCTCGTATTCTCCGCCTTTCAGCTTGCCGGTCAGTTCATAGATTTGAAGCTCGGTTTTATGATTGTAAATGTTTTCGATCCGATCACAGAGGTCACGGTGCCGCTATCCGGACAGCTGAAAAATGCCATAGCCTCGCTGCTTTTTCTGGCTATCAACGGCCATCTGATTCTGATAGAAGCTCTGTATTCGACTTTTGAGACCATTCCTCCCGGCCGCCTGATCGTAGAAGAGCGGGCCTGGGAAATACTTTTCCGACAGGCCGGCGATATCTTCATCATAGCATTTATGATAGCCCTGCCTATTATAGGAACTGTATTTATCGCAGATGTGATTTTTGGATTCTTAGCCCGGTCGATCCCCCAGATCAATATATTTATCGTCGGTCTGCCGGCAAAAATATTTATCGGCTTTTTGATGTTTTTTCTGGCTTCTAATTTGATCTTTGCCTACTATCTGGACGTTTTTGATGAGGTCTTCCGCAATATCAGCAGTCTGCTGGAATATTTTCACTGAAAATATATAGCTCAACTCCAAAAATTCAAACCTGCTGCGGGCAGATTTTGTGGGGGGGAGGATAAATGCCTGAAGAACCGCCCGGAGAAAAGACTGAAGATCCCACGCCGAAACGGAAAGAGGAAGCCAGAGAGGAAGGCCAGGTGGCCAAAAGTCAGGAGTTTAATCAGGCTTTCACCCTGCTGGGCAGTTTTCTGGTTTTATACGTGCTGATGGAGAGCATCATACATTCTCTCGAGTACAGATTGAATGAAGCCTTTACCATGCATGAGGCACCGGTGATGAGCCCCTCCGATGGATACAATATAGTTATGGATTACATGATTTTTGTGGCCGATCTCGTCGCACCTATCATGATCGCTTCAGCGGTAGTCGGTGGTTTGGCCGGTTTTATCCAGGTAGGTCCCCTGATGAATTTCGGGATTATCCAGCCCGAGTTTTCCAAGCTCGACCCCATCAAAGGTCTGAAAAATATCTTTTCTCTTCAGACTCTGGTAGAACTGGCCAAGTCACTGGCAAAAGCTGCCGGCATCGCCTATATAACCTACAGTCAGATCAGTCAGCGCTGGCCGCAGCTGGTAAGATTGACCCATCAGGGGCTGGAGCCGGGACTTGCACTGCTGGCAAATCTGATAGTTCATATCGCCATCAGAATAATACTCTTCCTGATATTTCTGGGAATTTTAGACCTGGCCTATCAGCGCTGGGATCATTATCAGGACCTCAAGATGACCAAACAGGAAGTTAAAGAGGAGAGAAAAGAGCGCGAAGGAGATCCCCAGATCAAACAGGAGCGCAAGCAGCGTCAGCGGGAGATGAGCGTAAACAGGATGATGAGCGATATGGAGGAAGCCGACGTTGTTGTGACCAACCCGGTTCACGTTGCTGTAGCGCTCAAATTCGATCTCGAGGAAATGGAAGCCCCGATAGTGGTGGCCAAAGGAGAGGGACATCTGGCTCAAAGGATCAAAGAGAAGGCAGAAGAGCTGGATATAATCATAGAAGAAAAACCCTCGCTGGCCCGGGCTTTAAACTCCACCACCGAGATAGGCGAACAGATCCCTGTAGAACTATACGAGGCGGTGGCAGAGATTTTAGCCTTTGTCTTCCGCGAAGAAGGCAAATATCAGGGTTGATTAAAACTGTTCAACAGATTATGTTATAACAATCAAAAATATATTTGAGGAGGTTGGGAGATTGGCTACCGGCAGTGAAGCTGGAAGCAAGGCCCCGGAAGCGCGCAATTTCATAGCACAGAACGGGGACATATTATTTGCCCTGTCAGTCGTGGGCATAATAATTATGTTCATCATTCCGATGCCTACGGCTTTCATGGATATTCTCCTGACCACAAATATCACCTTTTCCATGGTTGTCATACTGGTCAGCATTTATACCACGGAACCTCTGGAGGTTTCTGTATTTCCATCGCTGCTTCTTTTTGCCACCCTTTTCAGGCTCGGTCTCAATGTTTCCACCACCCGACTGATACTCGGGCAGGCTTATGCAGGAGAGGTCATAGAGAGTTTCGGAACATTTGTGGTGGCCGGCAATTACGTCGTCGGATTTATAATCTTTTTAATCATCATAGTAATTCAATATATAGTGATAACCAAGGGGGCAGAAAGAGTTGCCGAGGTCGCAGCCCGCTTTACTCTCGACGCCATGCCGGGAAAGCAGATGAGCATAGATGCCGATCTCAATGCAGGGATTATCACCGAGGAGGAAGCGCGCAGACAGCGCGAAAAAATCCGCAAGGAAGCAGACTTTTATGGAGCCATGGACGGTGCCAGCAAATTCGTCAAAGGTGATGCTATAGCAGGTATAGTAATCACCTCGATAAATATTGTCGGCGGACTGGTTATAGGAGTTCTTCAGCAGGATATGGCCCTTGCCGAGGCTGCTCAGACCTATACACTCCTGACAGTGGGAGACGGCCTGGTCAGTCAGATACCGGCCCTGCTGGTATCCTCGGCCACAGGTATGGTGGTTACCAGGGCGGCCGCTGAGGGCAGCATGGGCCAGGATATGTCGGTTCAGTTGACCGGCCAGCCCAAAGCTCTCTGGATAGCCTCCGCAGTGCTCTTTTTGCTGGCATTTGTGCCCGGACTACCCACCCTGCCCTTTCTCGTGCTGGCTTTTCTGGTGGGCGCTGTGGCTTTTATGGTCCGGCGGCAGGTGCAGATGGCCGAAGAGGTCGAAGCCGAAAAGGAAGAAGCAGAGGCCGAAAAAGAGGCCGAAGCGGAAAGAGAGCGCGGTCCTCAGAGGGATGAGCTTTCCGATCTCATCAAGGTAGATCCCATGGAGGTGGAGGTCGGCTACAATTTAATTCCGCTGGTGCTGCCCGAACAGGGGGGCGATTTTCTCGATAGAGTTGCCATGATCAGAAGACAGACTGCTTCGGAGCTGGGCATTATTGTGCCGCCGGTGAGGGTTCTAGACAATCTTCAGCTGGATCCGGGAGTTTACCGGATAAAGCTAAAAGGGGTCGAAATCGACAGATTCGAGATAAAACCGGATCATTATCTGGCCATGGAGTCGGGAATGACCTCTGATGATCTCGAAGGTGTTGAGGCGGAAGAACCGGCCTTTGGAACTCCGGCTATCTGGATTGAAGAAGATCAGAAGGACGAGGCCGAAATGGCAGGTTATACTGTGGTCGATCCTCCTTCGGTTATGGCCACCCATCTGACCGAGGTTATCAAGGATAATGCTCATGAGCTTCTGGGCAGACAGGAAGTAAAAGAGCTTGTGGACAGCTTCGAGGAGGATTACCCCGCGGTCGTCGATGAACTGCTGCCTGATCTTCTGACTCTGGGTGAGATCCAGAAAGTTCTGCAGAATCTTCTCCGGGAAGGTATCCCTGTCAACAATCTTCTGACGATTATGGAAACGCTGGCTGATTATGCTCCCCGGACCAAAGATCCGGATATTCTGACGGAGTATGTTCGCCAGGCTCTTTGCCGGCAGATCACCAGCCAGTATATGGCTGGAGACGGCAAACTCCATGCAGTCAGCCTCGATCCTGAACTGGAGGATAAACTCGATCAGGCTGTCGATACCAGCGATCAGGGCAAATATCTGGCCCTGAAACCGCAGGAAGCCCAGGATTTAATCGGCAAAATTGCCTCCGAAATGCAGCAGCTTCTGGAGCTGGGCTATGATCCTATTTTGCTGACCGCGCCGAATATCAGAAAACCTCTCAAAGAACTCACCCGGCGCTCGCTGGAAAGACTGATAGTGCTATCGTTTAACGAGCTTGAGTCCGATGTGGACCTAGAAATTCACGGGACGGTGAAGTAGCATGAAGGTAAAAAAATATGTGGGCAAAAACATGCAGGATACGATTTTCAAAATCAAGGCTGAACTGGGTTCTGATGCCATTATACTCAATACGCGCAAGTTCAAAGAGGGAGGCTTTTTCGGGTTTTTTGGCAAAGAAAAAATCGAAGTGCTGGCCGGGGTTGAAGAGAACGAGCAGCAGGCTAAAAAAGCAGCTCCGGCCGGAGAAGACGATCAGGTAAATCAAGCAGGATCGAATCGGGATATCGAGGAGCTGAAAAGAAAGATCGATGAGCTCAACAGATCCTGGCAGCAGGACGATTTTGTCCGCAGGCTAGATGATTATTCACAGAAGCTTTACAATCACCTTCTGGAAGAAGGTGTGAAGAAAGAGCTTGTCTGTGATATAATAGAAGATGTATCTTCAGGCGAGGACAATAAGGATAAGCTGGAAATTTTGCAGAGCACGGTCAGAAAGCAGCTGGGCGAAGCGAGGGAGATCGAGATAGAAAATCCTCCCCATACTGTGGCCATGGTGGGGCCTACAGGAGTGGGCAAAACGACCACTATAGCCAAGCTGGCAGCTTTCTTCGCCAAAAACCCCAAAAAGAGGGTCGGCTTGGTTACAGCGGATACCTATCGGGTGGCGGCCGTTGAACAGCTGAAAACTTACAGCGATATAATCAATATACCGCTGGAAGTCGTCTACAGCAAAGAGGAGTTTGCCTCCACGATGGCCGGAGATTTTCGCAACTTCGATATCGTTTTCGTCGACACCCCCGGCAGCAGCTGGGATGACAAGCTGCAGCTGGGCAGAATAGAGGGTATTCTCGACGGAGAACTGCTCGATGAAATCCATCTGCTGCTGAGCCTCAATCAGAAGCTGGAGAATATAAGCAAGGTTTATGAAAGATTTTCCCGCCTGAATCCTGATAGGATTCTGCTCACCAAACTGGATGAAGCTGCTCATCATGGGGATCTTTTGAATATAAGGCTCTGGTGTGACCTGCCCTATTCCTATTACAGTTACGGACAGGATGTGCCCGAGGATTTAAATTCCGCCGATCCCGAGAATCTACTGCCCTATCTGCTGGGTGATTACAATGTTTGATCAGGCCAGTAAACTCCGCAAAATGTTTCCTGACAGCAGCGAGGAAGATGAAAAAGCGGAAGATAGATCTTCCCGCCACCGCTCGCGCGTGGTTTCCATTGCCAGCGGCAAGGGAGGGGTTGGCAAGACCAATATCACCGTGAATCTGGGGCTGGCCCTGCAGAAACTGGATAAGGATGTTCTCATACTGGATGCGGATATGGGCATGGCCAATGTGGATGTGGTTTTGGGAATGACTGCCAGATATCATCTCGGCCATGTGCTTGAGGATAAGTGTTCCATCGAAGATGCTCTTTTGCAGGGGCCTTCCGGCATAACCGTTTTGCCGGGAGCTTCAGGGGTCAATGATTTTATCGATATCGAGATCGACGAGGTCAAAAAGCTGCTCGAGCTTTCTGCCGCCATCGAAGATGAATTTGATTTTATCATAATGGACATCGGGGCCGGGGCTCACAAAGGCGTGGTCAATTTTATCAGGGCGGCTGATGAGATCATGGTAGTTCTGACCCCGGAACCCACTGCGGTGATGGACGCCTACAGCCTTCTCAAGATACTCTCGGATTATGCGCTGTCCAGCAGGTTAAATCTGGTTGTAAACCAGGTTGAAAACCGCAGAGAAGGGGAGAAAGTTACCGAGAGAATGGAGAATGCTATCAGGGAATATCTGGAGATCGATGTGGATAATTCTACTTTAATCCCTTATGACAGCGCCCTCAGAAAATCGGTCAAAAAGCAGAATCCCATGATGGAGATTTATCCCAATTCTAAAGCCGGCAAGGCTTTTTCTCAGCTGGCCGAGATCATGGCCTTTGGAGCTGAAAAGGAGAAGTCCCGGGGGATGAAGGGATTTGTTTACCGGATGCTGGGCTTTTTCCGGGGAAACTGAAGACAGGTCGGCAGGCACCCTTTTGTACAGTCACTTGAGGAGGACATCGCTTAAATGGGACTGGAAAATTTGAATGTCAATCAGGATATAGATCTGGAAGTTAAAAAGGGGCCCTATAAAGGAAATTACGAGAGCAGAGTAGCGGATATCAAAGATGAAGTTATCGAAATTTTGACTCCCTATCGAGAGGGCAATCTGGTTCCTCTTCGTCAGGGGCTGGAAGTTGTGATCTTTTTTGCCGGAGACACAGCAGCCTTTAAATTTATTTCCACAGTTGAAAATAGAAGGAGCGAGCCCGTGCCGGTGCTCTGCCTGGAAAAGCCGGAGGAGGATGACCTGGTAAAAATACAGAGACGCGATCACTTTCGTCTCGAGGCCAGGAAGAAGGTCTGGTATCGTGCTGTTGATGAGGACTGGGAACCCGCAGAGGAAGAATTCAGCGAAACGCATACCCTGGATATCAGCGGAGGCGGAGTCAAAATGCTGGTCCCCCGTGATTATGATGTCGTCGAAGGGGATTTTCTCGAATTGAAACTCGATATCGAGGAGATTGAAGAAGTGTCCATCATTTCCGAAGTCGTAAATAAATACAACCAGCCCAGTATACAGGATAAAAAGCCGCTGGGAATTCAGTTTATCGACATAGACCGTGATACTCGCGATCTGCTTATGGGCTGGATGTTTGAATATCAGAGAAAACTTCGCCGCAGGGGTCTGTTATAAATGTTGAAGAGATTTGTTATCTCTCTTCTTCTGGGAGCGGGAGCCTATATACTGGTTACGATATTGAGCCTGGTCATGTTCCATCCGCTGCCTCTTATTCTGTGGAGAGGATTAAGATTTTTGCTCGGGGTTTTTCTGCTGACATTCATTCTGCAGATTATTTTTTATCTCATCCAGAATAGCAAGGGTGGAAAAGACCGGGGAGAGATCGATTCAACCTCTGCCTCCCGGGCGGCAGAACATTATCAGGACCAGGATAGCGAGGGTCAGGCCGGTCCTGAGGCATCAGAGGTAAGTTCCCGGGAAAGCACCGGAGAGTCAGATTCTGAGCCTGAAACTTCCGAAGAAGAATTCTCTCCTCTTGATCCGCCGGTCATGGAAACAGAGGAGGAGGAATTTTAAGGTGGGTTGTAGTAAATGAGTGATTCTCGTTCCGGCATCAATCGGGGTGATGTGGAAAGTTATTCAGCCTGGCAGAAATATGAGAAAACCGGAGATAACGATGTGAGAAATAATTTAATAAAAAAACATCTATCGCTGGTCAAATACGAAGCCAAGCGCCTGAAAAATCTGCTGCCGGATTTTATTTCGCTGGAAGACCTCGAAAGTTACGGTATCATCGGATTGATTCAGGCCATAGATAGATTCAAAAGTGATGAAGGCGTAAAATTTGTCACCTTTGCCCGTCAGAGGGTAAGAGGAGCTATGATAGACCAGCTCAGAGAGCTCGACTGGCTTCCTCACTCCATGCGCCGGGACTGCAAAAAAATCATGCAGGCCCGGGAAAAGCTCAAGGGGGAGCTCGGTCGCGAACCGGATGAAGAGGAACTGGCCTGCGAAACTTCCCTCTCAAGGGAGAGGGTGAAAAAGCTCGGCAGGTATCTTAACTCCTCGCAGTGGCTTTCGCTTGATTCTTCCCGGGGAGAGTCCACCATGTACGATTTTTTATCCGGGGATTATAAAAGTCCTTTCGAGCATATCAGAGATGCCCGCAAAAAAGAGGTGCTGGCTGAAGCCATCAAAAAGCTGGACGAGGAAGAGCAGCTGATACTCAGCCTTTATTACCGGGATGGACTGACTCAGCAGGAGATAGCAGAGGTCATGGACTTAACTTCCTCCCGGGTCTCCCAGCTTCATAAAAAATCTGTTCAGAAACTCAGAGGCCTGCTCAGTCACGAAAACGAATTTTTGGGGGGCTGAATTTAGAAATGGGTGAAAATAAAAATATAGCCCGGGAACTGGAGCTGGAAGCCAAATCAGAGGATGAGGCCCGGGATAAAGCAATTTCTAAGTGGGAAAAGGATATAGAAGTCGATCCCGATCTGGTTCAGGTTGAGCTCCTCGAGGAGCGCTCCGGGTTTTTGGGTATGGGAAGCAAGGATAATCTTTACAGAATCAGCCTGGATAATAATGAGGCAAATACAGAAGAGATTGAAAAGAAGCTTGAGTATATGGAGGAAGACCTCGCGGTCGATGGGGATTTCGAGATAAATTTCACCAAGGATGGGATTATGCTCCAGTTGATCCCTCCCAGGGGAGAAGGTGATTGGCCCGGTTATTACGATATACGCGAAAGGGTGGAAGAGCTGGGGTTAAAAGAGGTCGACTGGCAGGTTGTTCAGGAACTGCTGGATGAACTCGATGAAGAGGAGGAACAGGAGCCGGTTAAAATTGCTCCCAGGCTTCCCGAACTCGATCAGGATGCTTCGGTGGAGATCGACATTAGCAATGATAAAATGAAAGTCACGCTCGATTATGAGCCCGCCCGCGGCGGAGAGGAGATAACCGTCGAAGAGATTGAGAAGAAGCTCAAAGAAGAGGGTATCGTCCATGGAATTAAAAGCGATAAGCTCGAAGAGATAGCCGGCAGCAAAAAGGAAATCCGTGGAACTGTAGTGGCCGAAGGAGATAAACCGGAACCGGGCGAAGATGCATCCTTGAATTATCTCTGCGAAATTGAAAAAGAGAATATAGGAACAGAGCGAGAGGACGGATCGATAAACTTTTTTGACCGCGATCTGATCACCAATGTTGAACCCGGGGAGGTGCTGGTCAGCCGCGAACCCCCCGTGGAGGGAGAGCCCGGAAAGACGGTGACCGGAGAGGTGGTTGAACCCGAGAAACCGAAAGATGTAAATCTGCCCGCTGGAAAAAATGTCAGAGTTGAGGACGATAATTTGATAGCAGCAGAAGAGGGGCAGGTTGTGAAGAAAAGAAATAAAATTTCCGTATCTCCGGTCTACAAAGTTCAGGGAGATCTGAACCTTGATGTTGGCAATGTGGATTTTGTGGGCAGCGTGGTGATCGCTGGAGATGTGCAGGAAGGTTTTCAGGTGAAGGCAGAGGACGATATCGAAGTGAAGGGTAAAGTTTTTGCTGCGGATCTTGAAGCCGGAGGAGGTATAAAGATCAACAACGGTTTTATAGGCAAGGGAAAAGGCAGCATAAAAGCCGGGGGAGATGTGGAAATTAAATTTATCGAGAATGGAGAGGTGGAAAGCGGCGGCAGTTTAATAGTCGGAGATGCTATAATGCACAGCCGTGTTTCGGCTGCAGAGAAGATAATTTTAAAGGAATCCGGAAAAGGTCTGATCGTGGGCGGCCGGTCCCGTGCCGGCAAAGGAATTGAGGCCGGAGTCATAGGTTCTTCTCTGGCCACCGATACCAGAGTAGAGGTAGGGATCGATCCCGGGCTCAAAGAGAAGCTGGATGAGCTGGAAGGAAAGCTGGAAAAAAACAAACAGAATCTGACCAAGACCAAAAAAGCTCTCAATATGCTGGAAAAACTCAAGGAACAGAAGGGTGAGCTGCCCCAGGACAAAAGAATGATGGAGCTGAGATTGAAGAAGACCGAAAAAGACCTCGAGGAATCGCGACAGGAGATGGAAGAAAGACAGGAAGAGCTCAAAAAGCGGGCCGGCGAGAACAGACGGGGCAAGATTAAAGTGAGAAAAAAAGTGCATCCCGGGGTCAATATTTCGGTTGGAAATTCTTCCAGCTTCGTAAAGGATACCCAGGATAGGACTTCTTTCGTGGAAGAAGAGGGAGAGGTAAGACAAAAACCCCTATAACCCCAGGTGGTGGTTAGCCATGGTCCACCATATTAACCCTTACAATCATCTTCAGGCTTCTCTGGAAATTAACGAGATGATGCAGCAGGAAGAGCTCGATTTTATGCATGAGCAGGGTATGAGAGGGCAGGAGCAGGAAGAGATCAGAGCTGAAAGGCAGAGAAGGGTGAACAAAGAGGAAGAAGTCGATGGTAAGTCTATTGAAGATGATGAAAATCAGGAACAGGATGACAGCAGACAGATCGACGATGAAGATTCCCGGGGTTTTGACGGCCGGGGCGGTAATCTGGATACAAAAGTTTAATTGAGGTGATACACGTGGCAGTAGCCTGGATTTTGCTGGCAGTCGGCCTGCTTTTGATTGCGGCAGGTATATTTACCAAAAAATTCATCCTGAAAACCCGGACTTCCCGCAGTGTCGAGGAGCGTCGGGTGAATCCCTACCAGGAAAAAGGCCTCTCGGTCAGCGATCTTAAGTCTGATCAGACCGGAGGTTTTGCGAAAACTAAACGATCTAAAAACAAAACTCCCAGCAGTAAAGCCGGTAATAGAGCTGCTGCCAGATATCGTCAGACCATGGAAAACGACGGTGTTTCGCAGGATAATAGAGCAGAGAGGAACGGTTCCCGGGATGAAGCTCTGGACCCAAAAAAGGAGAGGCTGAACAGAGTAAATGAAGAGCTGGACGATCTGATCGAGGAGATCGTACAGAGGGAAAAAGTATTGAAAAGAAAAGTTCAAAGTCTGGATCGAGAACAGGCAAAGATAATCAGAAAGGCCAGCTTTAAGGAGACATTCGATGAGGAGTACAATCATTTAAAACAGGGAGGTATCCCGGATCACTATCGTCAGGTCATAGATCTTCATGAAGAGGGGAAAAACCGGGAGGAAATAGCAGAATCTCTGGGCCTGGGTCTGAGAGAGACCGATTTAATCATAAAGATGCATGGAAGTGAGGAAGCAGATGATGATGGTTGATAAAGCCCAGGCGAAGGTAATAATGTTCATTCTGATATCTCTGGGATTGGTATTTTTGCTCTCGGGTGGTTATCTTCTCTATCAGGAACAGTTTCAACCCGAGACCGCTGAAGAGCCCGAGGAGGAAATTCAGGCAGAAGAGGAAGAGGTTTATGAAGAGACCGAAATTTATGATGAAGACGAATCCGGGATGGAAGAGGAGGATCAAACAGCAGAAGAGACCGACGACGAAAGAGTTTTTCAGGAAGTTGATATAGAGGAGCTCGAAGACGAAATGCTGGATGAGGATTGGGCTGTAGAGCTCGATGTCAAAGACAGTGGGAGATTTCCCGCCGATCTTTCCCGAGCTGCTGAGGTTCTTGAGCTTCAGTCCTCGACTTTAAAGCTGGAAAATCTTCCCGAAGAATATGTCAGCGTCATAATTCCTGAAGGTGCTGCTGCTATCCAGGTCGGATATATCCTCGATCAGGCCGGAGTGATGAGTTTCAGTGAATTTAATCGAGTTCAGCTCATGTTCGATATTTCCACAGATATCAGAGCCGGAACTCATTATCTGCCCAGATCAGGCGATAAGTTAGATGTGCTCGAGGAAATACTAATAACTGAAATTTAAGAGAGGGGGTGAACATGATGATAAGAGGCCTTTATACTTCTGCAACAGGAATGGCTGTCAATGAAGCCCGGATGGACACTTTGAGCAACAATATAGCCAATGTGGATACCGACGGCTTCAAAAAAGATAGAAGAATTGTTGAATCCTTCGAGGATGCTCTGCTGCATCGAATACAGGCCGGCGAGCGTCAGGAGATCGGAGGGCTCGGCCCGGGAGCGGGAATCGACGAGAGTTATACTGATTTCAGCCAGGGAGGAATCAAAGAGACAGAGGCAGATCTCGACCTCGCTCTCAACGGGGATGGTTTTTTCGCCGTCGAGACCCCGGAAGGAGTCCGTTATACCAGAAGGGGAAATTTTACCATGGATTCCGACGGGCTGATAGTCAACGATGACGGCTATCCGCTGCTCGGTGAAGAGGGGCCTTTGCAGGTGCTGCCCGGAGAGATAACCACAGTCGATACAGATGGCACGGTATATTCAGGTGGTCTGGAAGTCGATGAATTGATCATCGCCGATTTTGATGATAGGAATCTGCTGGAACAGGAAGGTTATTCACTTTATGCCCAGGCTGAAGCCGAGGAAGTCGAACCGGAAGAATTTGAAGTCAAGCAGGGTTTTGTGGAGAGGTCGAATGTTGAAATTGTTAAGGAGATGGTCGATATGATCGAAGCTACCAGGCATTATGAGACCAATCAGCGTGCCGTCAGGGCTCAGGATGAGACTCTGCAGAGGGCTGTTAATGATATAGCCAGCTTAATGTAAAATACGAGACTGAGACTGGTAATTAAGAGAAGTGAAAAAGAAGTGAAAAATTAAAAGCCCGGGAAGCAAGATGGCTGGACCCGGATGGGAGGCCATCCTGCGATGCCAACCGACAGAGGCATCGCCTCGGAGCTTGTAACTCAAAGGAGGATGGTGTTTTTATGATCAGGGCACTTTATACTTCGGCAACAGGAATGAAGACTCAGCAGACCAATACCGACATTATTTCCAATAATCTTTCCAATGTCAACACGACCGGTTTTAAAAGACAGCGTCCCAACTTTCAGGATCTGGTATATGAAGAGAGCAGACATCCTGGCACCCCCAATGCCATGGGCGAAGAAATACCGGTGGGCACGGAGATAGGACATGGCGCCCGAATTTCAGCCACCCAGAAGCTCTTCACACAGGGCAGCTTCGAGGAGACAGGAAATCCCCTGGATCTGGTTATTGAGGGCGACGGATTTTTCCAGGTTACAATGCCAGATGGCAGCACCGCCTATACCAGGGATGGAGCCTTTAAAATGGACAGCACAGGGAGCATCGTGACAGCAGATGGACATTCCCTGGAACCGCCCGTGGAGATTCCCGAAGATGCCACGGATATCTCGGTAACCAGCGATGGGACAGTGAGCTACAGGATAGGCGGCGAAGATGAGATGACAGAAGCCGGAGAAATTGAGCTGGTTCATTTTACCAATCCGGCCGGACTTTCCAGTCAGGGCCGCAATCTGTTTCAGGAGACCGACGCTTCCGGTCCCCCCATCGCCGGACGCCCGGGCGAAGATGGCCTGGGAACCATCGAACAGGGTTTTCTCGAGATGTCGAATGTAGAGGTTGTAGATGAGATGGTCAATATGATAACAGCGCAGAGAGCTTATGAATCTAATTCTCGCTCAATTCAGGCCTCGGATGAGATGTTACAGACGGCCAATCAGCTGAGAAGATAATTCTGACCCGCAAATTTCAGCCGGAAGGTGGTCGAGATGAAAAACCTTTCAGTTACGATGGTGCTGTTTATGATTATATTGGTTTTCCTGGGGGTTTTCGGATCGGAGAGAATTCAGGCGGCAGAAGCGGTTATACATCTCCCGGAAAGAGCTGAGGTCACCAGTCCTGAAATTTATCTGGAGAACATCGCTGACATTTCTGCTGATGAGGCTGAGAAAGATATTATCCGCAGCATTAAAATCGACAGGTTTACCAATCTGCACAGCAGCAAAAATCTTTCCCGCCGGCTGATAGAACTGCATGTTCGCAACAGCGGCTTTTCCCGGGAAGAGTTTCAAATTACCGGTGCCGAGGAAGTTGCTGTTGAGATCAAAAGCAGGAATATTTCCGAATCGGCAGTTTTTTCGGAACTCAAAGAAAAGATCGAGGGATATTTTTACGAGAGCTCCGAATATTCTCTGCCTGCCGGTGAATTCACCACCACCATCGAACTGAAGAGTGATCCTGAAGAAATTTTGATTCCGGCCGGTGAAGCAGAGGTAAAATTGAGCGGCACCAATTTTGATCGTGGCGGCAGAGTCCAGCAGCCGATCGATGTTTTTATAGAAGGCGAAAGATGGGACAGAATCTTCCTTGAACTCTTCATAGAGCATGAGTTTGAAACCTACAAGCTGGGAGAAAATGTTGAGCGCGGCCAGAGGGTAGACGACGATCAGCTTTTCCAGGAACGGGTTAGAGTCTCTCAGCTGCCCCAAAAACCGATTCTCAGCCTGGAGGACGAACTGGTTCAGGAGGGCGAATATACCAGAGATTACAATGCCGGGCAGATTTTGACCGCTGATATGATGGAAATGCCGATCCTGATCAGGCATGGAGATAAAATCTCAGGAAGAGCCAGCGAGGGCGGTATCAATATAACGGTCACGGTCATAGCCCGGGACAGAGGCAGACTCAGCGATATAATAACTGTGGAGAACAGCATGAGTGGTGAGAGAAAAGAAGCCAGAGTTTTAAGTGAAGATATGGTGGAAATTGTCGATTGATATAAATCGAATTTTTGCCTGCCGGTTCATCGCCGATAAAGCCGGCAGAAACCATAATTGGGGTGAAGCAAATGAAAGTCAAAAACCTGATAGACAGCAGTACTTATAGAAAATCCGCGGGTGAGATTATTCCCGCGCTGATCCTGCTCGTTGCTGTGAGTCTTTTGCTGACATCATCTGTCCAGGCTACATCACTCTGGGAAGATGATGGAACCAGCATGTACAGCGATAAGGAGGTTTTCGAAGAGGGAGACTTGATCACCATAGAGATAGATGAAGCCGCAACAGCCATCCAGGATGCCGACAGCGATATTTCTCGAGAGGCCGATGTGGAGCTGGAGCAGGGAAGAGGACTGCTGGATTTTATAAACCCCTTTTCCACGGGTTATTCAGCTTCGGAATCTTCTGAAGGCATAACTCAGCGCAGCGGTTCCTTAGAAGCTGATATAACTGTGAGGGTGGAGGAAGTTAACGACAACGGGAACCTGAGGGTGATCGGTGATAAGAGTATTACTATAAACGACGAAACCCAGGTTATTCAGCTTTCGGGCATACTCAGAGAGGATGATGTAGCGGCCGATAATACAGCCCAGTCACATCATCTATCCGATCCGGAGATAAAATATGATGGAGAGGGCATGGTGGGAGACACCCAGGATCAGGGTATAGTAAGCCGTCTCTTCAATGCTATCTTTTAACAGAGGTGAAAAGTGATGAAATCTTTATTGGAGATTTCAGGTCGGATAGTGAGATTATTAGCTGTATTTTTGCTGACGGCTTTCTGCCTGACAATTTTTCTACAGCCGGCAGCTGCTGATGATCCGATGGTCACCATCGGCGATATCACCAGAACCGAAGGTGCCCGCAGCAATCAGCTGGTCGGTTATGGACTGGTAACCGGGCTGGGCCGCTCGGGAGATTCGACCCGAAGCCAGGCCACGGTGCAGAGCATCGCCAATATGCTGGGTGAATATGGGGTGGAGGTCAGCCCAGATCAGGTCGAAGGCCAGAATATCGCCGCTGTAATGGTGACTGCCGATCTGCCTCACGATGCCAGCACGGGAGACACCTTAGACGTCCAGGTGAGCGCCATAGGAGATGCTGACAGTCTGGCCGGCGGCATGCTTGTCCGCACCCCTCTGGAGGCTCCGACGGGCGAGGTCTATGCCGTAGCCCAGGGCTCGGTCTCTCTGGGAGGAGAAGAAGGGGAACATCCGACTTCGGCCAGGGTGTCCGGCGGCGGCATCATAGAACGAACCGTCGATTATCAGCTTGATCGAGATGTTTTGGACCTTGCCCTCCATAATGGAAATTTTCGCACCGCCAGCGAGATAGTGGATGAGATCAACGATCATTTTGCCGATCTTTCCGGAGCCGATGAGATAGCCCAGGCAGAACACGAGAGCAAAGTCAGAGTCGAAATTCCTCCAGAATACAGTAATGACGTCGTGGGTTTTATCGCTGAGGTTAACGATCTCGAAGTTCAGCCCACCATGACTGCCAGAGTTGTGATCAATGAAAACGATGGCACCATAGTAAAGGGTCATAATGCCCGCATATCGACTGTTTCCGTAGCTCATAAAAATATGTCTGTTACCGTTTCCTCCGACAGCACCATTCAACAGGGTGAAGAAGAGGAGGAGGCCTTCATAGAAGAAGAACAGGAGATGGAGATAGAGGATGAACAGGAAAATTCAATGGTTGTAGAAGGCGGCTCCAATACCGGCGATCTAATCACCGCCCTCAATGCGGTGGGAGCCGATGCCAGCGACATGGTATCTATTTTGCAGGAGATAGAGGCTGCCGGTGCTCTGCATGCCGAACTGGAAGTGAGGTAAGGAGTCAGTAAGGATTGAAGTTTTTCTATGAAATTGAGGAGGTTTAAAGGATGGATATTGATTTTCCCGCCAATTCTCCGGCCGATCATCAGGAGATATTGAATCAGCAGACCGATAAAGATGACCCTGCCGGGATGATAGATGAGATCGCTGACCGCTCGCAAACCGCCGGAGAAATAGAGGATATTCATGATGAAGAACTGAAAGAAGCTATAAGCGATTTTGTGGGGCTTTTTGTTCAGCAGATGTTCGGTGCCATGAGAGATACCGTACCCGATGATGGATTAATCGACGGCGGTTACGCTGAGGATGTATTTACCGAAAAGCTGGACGAAGAGCTGGCCGGCAGAGGGGCTGCCCAAGCTCAGTTTAAACGCCTGAACGAGACGATATACCGTCAGTTGAGCCAGTGATTTCTGCTCATCTTTTCTGAAAATCGAAAGGAGAGGGCTTTTTTGCTTGATCTCATCCGGCAGAGTTTTCAGAAGAAATACAATCCAGGTTCCGAATCTTTTTTTACAGCTCACATCGGGGTCCATGCTGCCTTTTTTACTATGATGCTGGTGATTTTTTCTATCGGGTTTTCACCGGTCGACCCGGGTACAGCCGCTGCTGCAAATATCGGCGGGAGTGGGGAGCTTCAGCAATTTTATGCTCAGGATGAGCAGATAAGAATAAAGCACGACCAGAATGATCACAGCCGGGAGATAGAGCTGCTGGAAACCTCCCGGGTGCTCGATCCTGAAAGCGGTGAAGCCATTTATCTCGAGCCGGGCAATTACAGAGTTGATTTCGAGCAGACAGGAATGGGTGAAATACACTCTGTGCAGATATTTGCCTCCGATTCTCGCTCCCGGGTTATGACGGTCCGAAAAGAAGCTGAAAGAGCCGGTTTTGCTGCCTTGAATATCATAGGTCCCGATGAGACAGCTGAAGATGATGATCTCTGGCGGCTGCAGGTGGGGGAAAAGCAGGAACGCGATGAAGCCGAGCAGCTGCTGGACAGGCTGCAGGAGGCAGGTTTTCAGGGCTGGATTACCACCACGTCTTCAGAAGAGAGCGGTTTCAAATTTTATTCGCCGGAAGCTGCCGACGGTGAGCAGAAGACTATCGCTGCCGACAGATTGGAGATAGAGGGCGAAATGATGGCTGTCGATGGAATCAGACTAAACGGTGCCGGGCTGATTAAAAGCGGCCCGGAAATAGACGTTCTGGGCTGGATGCCGATTGACAGGGCGGTAAAATATAAAATTTCACCTCTGGCCCGGCAGTATATTCCTGGAGCTGAAGAAGAGGCTCTCAGGGCCCTGGCAGTAGCTCTCAGATCAAGATTTCTCAGCGATTATTTGTACTCCGAAGAGGGGTATCTGGAGCTGGCTGAACTGGGGTCTGAAGCTGAGAGAGGAAAGATCACTGCAGCCTGTAAGTCAGCGGTCTATGCCACCGCGGGTGAGTATTTGAGCAGGAAAAGAGAGCTGATGAGAGGGTATTATCATCCCGACAGTGGAGGAGTTACAGCTGAGCCAGAAGGCCTGCTGGACGAAAAAAGACCCTCTGTTAGGACCGCCAGGGAGGGACTGAGCTGGCAGGAAGATAAATACGCTGAGAAAAATACCTGGACTCAAAACTTCGGGTTGACCTTTATCGAAAACGAGCTGCTCTCGCGTCTTGTCGACTTGAATCCTGATCTGCAGGTTATGCCGTCCACTCTGGAGGAAATAGAAGTTGAGGATAGAGAAGGCTCGGGCAGGGTCTCCAGACTGGTTTTTCACACCGGATCCGGCAGTTTTGTGATAGAAGATGAGGACATTTATGAAATTTTTGCCAAGGAATCCGAGAATTTTGAACTGCCTTCTCTTTTGTTCGAGATAGAAGAATACACTCAAAACGATGAAGTTTATCGATTTCGTCTAACAGGTCGTGGAAAGGGTCATGGAATGGGGCTGCCGCTTTCCTCGGCGGCTTTGGCTGCCCGGGAAGGAACTGACCGCCGGGAAATACTTTCTGTTTATCATGGAGCTGAGATCATCGGACTGGAAGATCTGCTTATAACCGAGAGGGCGGTCGATGCCAGTGTCCAGCTCGGGATAGATTATCAGGAACTCCGGCAGTTTACCATTGAAGGCCGCCGGGTTTTCAACGTCATAGAATTCAACCAGCGCCGTTCTCGTTATGATATGCAGCTTTTTCTGGCCGGTGACAGCATTGAAAGCGGTCCGGAGAGCCTGGCCGGACTGGGTGAGAGAAAGGGAGCTCTGGTCGGCGTGAACGGGGGATATTTCGATTATCAGGGCAGGCCTCTCGGACTTTTATACAGGGAGGGTGAGACTATTTCCACCACTCCGCCGGGTTTATCCCGTACAGCTTTAGCAGGGGATCAAAAAGACAATTTTAACATAGCCAGATACGAATGGTCTGCGAAAATAAGAACAGGTGATATCGAGCTCGATGTATCGGGTGTCAATCGCCCGGCCCGGGATGGCGAACTTACTCTGATAAATGATCATTATGGTGATTTACCTCCCCGCCAGCGCAATGTGGGAGTCGAAGTTCTGGTGGTGGATGATAGGATAAGAGGAATGCACAGAGGACAGCTTTCCTACCCCCTGGAAATTCCTTCGGGTGGCTATTTAATTCAGGCCCGGGGAGAAGCCGCCAGCCGGCTCAGCCAGGCGGAAACCGGAGATCCGCTGGAAATCAGAGAGAATATCAAACCCGAATCGGAGCTGCCCGGAGAGATAGATTTTATTCTCGGCGCCGGTCCGCAGCTGATCGAAGAGGGCTCGGTGAATATAACCTCCGAGGAGGAATCTTTCCAGGAGGATATAGTCTCCGGCAGGGCTCCACGAACAGCTGTGGGTATTACCGAGGACGATAAGCTTCTGCTGGTCACCGTCGATGGACGTCAGCCCGAGCGCAGCATGGGTGTATCTCTGGAGGGACTGGCAGACATTCTGCTCAAGCTGGGAGCTGATGAGGCCGTCAATCTTGATGGTGGCGATTCTTCTTCTATGCTGGTCAGAGGTTTCACCATGAATGTGCCCAGCGGATATAGGGAGGTCAGCAACTCACTTTTGATCGTACCGGAAAACTAAACTAAAGCGGCGGAAAAATTTCCTTGTGAACGAAGCTTTATATATTCGGATCTTCTTGTTATCAGATGATAGATACCGTATAAGATCACTATCATGACAATAATGGCTGGAAGATATAAAGCAAAGTGATACTCGAAATTTTTCGAAACTCAGGTTGAGTCCATGGCCAAAAAATAGTGTCCCCGGCTCAGGAGGTGCCGGGCTGAGCGGGAGCTCAGGGAAGAGATCTCGCGAAGGGAGCGCAATTTTTTGGCCGAAAACTAAACTTATGCCGGGGAAAATTTCATTGTGAACGAAGCTTTATATCTTACAGTACAACTAAATGAGGTTTTTACACACCTATTAGCAACTGAAGACAAGAAGATCCATATATTCCAGTATAATTAAATAGGTTATTTTTGACACACATATTTACCAGCTGCAGTCAGGAAAATCCGTAATAAATAAATATTTTTTAATAAAGGATGGGAAAGATGAAGCCTCTAAACCATGTCAAAAAACTATTGATAGTAAAGACTGCTGTTCTGCTGATATTATTCGCTTTTTTGGCCGGCAATCAGCTTCAGGCTCAAGAAAGACAGCCGGCCAGGCTGGAAAGACTCAATTACAGCATCAATACTGACACCGCAGATATTACCAGCTTGGATATAGAGGCGATCACGTTCGGTCTGGAGTTCAAACTGACCGATATCAATTATCTGGAGACCTCTCTGAGATATGATAACGATGATCTCGACCTGCAGGGCACCTGGCTGATAGATTTTACCGAAGATACACCTCACGATATGAGGCTGAGATTGAATTTGAGCTCCGAGGATGGCCTCGACAGTTTCGAACCGGCTCTAGGAGTGGGAGGCAGGTTTCCTCGAGAAGGTCGAGAACATTATTTTTTCGGTCATCTGGATTATTATTTTGATGTGTCCAGCTCCAGTCTGGTCTATAATGGTGGGGTCGGATATCCTTTAACCTACAACAGCAATATAAAGCTTTCAATCGGTAATGCTTTCTGGGATAGAGATGATCATCAGTTAAATTTCGGCATGGAAATCGAATTTTAAAATTCTGGAGGCAGATTTTTAATGAATGAACTGGAAAAATTCACCGGGGTCAGCGTAATGATCATAGGCGATCTGATAATGGATCAGTTTATTTACGGCCAACCTTCCCGCATTTCGCGTGAGGCTCCGGTATTAATTCTGGATGAAACCGACCGCCGAATCAAACCCGGGGGAGCCGGCAATGCAGCAGTAAACGTATCCTCGCTGGGCGGGGATGCGCATCTGGTTTCACCGACGGGGAATGATAATTCCTGGCGCAGGCTGGCCGGAGTTCTGGAGGAGTATGATATATCCACGGATGGGGTTGAGGTTTCTGACAGCATCTCTTCAGCCGTCAAAACGAGAATTATGGCCGGCAGCGATCAAATAGTCAGGCAGCAGGTTGTCAGAGTTGACAGCCTGGAAGCCGATCTTGTCAGTGATGATCACCGCCGGGCGATTGAGGAATACGTTAAATCGATGATTTCGAAGGTTGACGCTGTGATTTTTTCCGATTATGGACTGGGGCTTTTCAGCGAAGATTTGATCGGCAGACTGCTCGAGATATGCAGAAAGAGCAGCACTCCTTCCATCACCGACAGCCGTTATCAGCTCCTCAAATTTTCCGGAACGACGATTGCGACCCCAAATCTGGAGGAGGCAGGGCGAGCGGTCGGATTTGAACCAAAATCAGATGCGGAGGTACTGCAGGTCGGAAGGCAAATTCTCTCGCAGCTGAAGAGCGAATATCTGCTTATTACCCGGGGCAGGGATGGTATGACTCTCTTTTACAGTGAGGACGATTACGAACATATACCTGTCAGCAATAAGCTGGATGTATACGATGTGACCGGGGCGGGAGACACCGTTGCAGCCGCTGTGGCTGTGGGCATGGGGGCCGATATGGCTGTGGGCAGGGCCGTTAGACTGGCCAACAAAGCGGCCGGGGTAGCTGTTAAAAAAGAAGGTGCTGCTCCTGTTTATCTGGACGAACTGAAAGAGGTTGTATAATCGTGAGCAAAGATGGTATAATGGAACTGGAAATATTGGAGGATTTAATCAAATCCGAATATGAAGATTTCACCGTCGGTTTGACCAACGGATGTTTTGATATCATTCATGTGGGACATACGCGTTATTTGACCGGGGCTAAAAAACTTGCTGATATTCTCGTGGTGGCTCTCAACAGCGATGAGTCAGTGGCCCGGCTGAAGGGTGCTGGAAGGCCGATCATACCTCTTGAGGAAAGAATGGAAATTATATCGACTCTGGAGCCAGTCGATTTTGTCACTTCTTTTCAGGAAGATACCTGCCGCCGAACTATCGAGCTGCTGCGTCCCGATATTTACATAAAAGGTGGAGATTATGATCGCTCCAACCTGCCTGAATGGGAGACGGTGGAAAGGATAGGCGGGAAGGTAGAGTTATTACCGGTTACTGCCGGGAGATCTACCTCTCAAATAATAGATAAAATAATTTCATCTCATCACACATCAAAATGAGGTGATTCAATGGGAGAAACACAGGATATGGAGAAAACAGTCAAAAAAGCGCAGGAAGGTGACGTCAGGGCTATTGAGGAATTGATCGACGATAATATGGATATAGTCTATGCCAAGGCCCGCTATTTTTTCATCAAGGGTCTGGATAAGGATGATGTTATTCAGGAAGGAAGAGTGGGCCTTTACAAGGCCATAAGAGATTATAAGGAGGAAAGAGAAGCCTCTTTTCGCGGTTTTGCCCAGCTCTGCATCCACAGGCAGCTGGTTTCGGCTATAAAAAAGGCCAACCGTCAAAAACATATGCCCCTGAATAACTCGACCTCTCTGGATAAATCGATAGATAAAGGTGAAAATCAGCGGACCTATAACGAGATCATTTCCGATGACGGGGATGATCTTGAGGAATTTTTTATTTACCGGGAGCTGATCGACCTGCTGATGGATGAGATCAAGGACAAGCTGACCGAGCTGGAGCATAATGCTTTCATAAAATATCTGGAGAATAAAAGTTACAGACAGATTTCCGAAGAGCTCGAGGTTAATTTGAAGTCGGTCGATAATGCTCTGCAGCGTGCTCGCAAAAAGATGGATGAGATCAAAGATGAGATAAATTTTCAGGGAGTAGTAGAGTAAGTTGGGTTTCTGGCAGGAACTTTTTCCCGAACCGCCTCTCTGCATAAACTGCGGAGATACCTTTGTATTTTCTTCTCTCCCCAGGCTGTGCAATTCCTGCCTGTCCGAGATCGAGCTGCGGGAGGAGCCCTTTGTCAGAGAGATTGAGGGCTCCGACAGTTTTTTTACCCTGATAAATTCTCCTCTCGTTTACAGAGGTGCTGTTCGCAGCCTTCTGCGCAGCCTCAAATACGATAATTCGCCCGAAGCTGCCCTGCCGCTTGCTGAGATAATGGTCGGCAGCAGCATGCTGGCCAAACTCTTAGCCGGGAGTTCAGCGCTGGTTGTTCCTGTACCGCTTGCCAGTTCCCGTCTGAAAAGCCGGGGTTACAACCAGGCCGCGCTTCTTGCCGGCATTATTGCCAGCAAATTCTCGCTGGAGCTCGACAGAAATATCCTCAAAAGACCCCGGGAGACCCCTCCGCTTTATGAGCTTTCATCTCTGGAAAGAAAAAACGTTCTTTCCGGCGCATTTTCCGTTGATAACTCTCTCAGCTGGAAGCTGGCTGGACGTGAGGTGCTGCTGGTCGACGATATAATCACCACCGGCAGTACACTCAGGGAAGCAGGTTCGCTGCTGGCCCAAAAAGGAGCCGGGAATCTGCTCGCACTCACCGCTGCTGCCGTGGGGAAGCAGGATTACTGATTTTTTTCTAGAACTTCTTATATAAGTGTAACAGGTGCGCTGAATTTATTTATTTTTAAGGCATTGAAAAGGGGGAATTTTAGCCATGAAAGTTATGATTTATGGCAAGAATATCGATGTAACGCCGTCGCTGAAAGAGTATGCCGAGGAGAAAGTGGGCAAGCTGGAAAAGTTTTTCGATAAGGACCCCATGGAGGCTCAGGTCACCCTGGAAGTGGACAAGGAAAGACATATAGTAGAAATAACAGCTCATGTCGGCGGCCTGATTCTGCGGGGCGAAGAAGAGACCGGCGATATGTATGCTTCAATAGATGGCGTTATGGATAAGCTGGAAAGACAGGTGCATAAGTACAAAACCAAAATCAACCGACGTCTGCGGGAAAAACGCCAGCAGGAACAAGAGGAGTACCGGCAAAAACGCACCCAGCAGCTCATGGAAGATGAAAAGGAGCTGATGCCGGAAGAGGTAAAAACCGCGGCTGAAGACGAAGAAGAGGATGGGTTTGATCCGGAAATAGTCAGAACCAAAAGTTTTCCGGTGAAGCCCATGCATGTTAAGGAAGCAGCAATGCAGATGGATCTTCTCGATCACGATTTCTTTGTCTTCACCAATGCTGATACAGACGAGGTCAACGTAGTTTATCGTCGCAACGATGGCAACTACGGCCTTATAGAACCGATTTACAACAACAATAATACGAGATAAATATCATTCAAGAGTATAGCATTTATTTCATCACTCCGGCCGCCGGATTGAGATATGGCGGCCGGATTGAGTTTGTTTTACATAAGTGCTATAATAACATAAATGGACAGATAGATTTAACTAAAATTATCGGTTCTGCCGCTTAGAGCAGATTTTAATTAGGGTGATTTCACTTATGTTGAGCAGTATTTTCAAAAAGTTGTTCAAAAGTTATAATGAAAAACAGCTTGAGAGAATCAAGCCGATAGTTGAAAATATCAACGATCTCGAACCGGATATGCAGGAGCTTTCCGACGACGAGCTGCGGGCAAAAACCGAGGAGTTTAAGCAGAGATACCAGGAAGGTGAAGATCTAGATGACCTGCTGCCTGAGGCTTTTGCAGTGGTGAGGGAGGCCTCTCAACGTTCTACTGATGAGGGTTTCCGCCATTATGACGTACAGCTTATGGGCGGAATAGTTCTGCACGAAGGCAAGATAGCTGAGATGAAAACCGGAGAAGGAAAAACTCTGGCAGCTACCCTGCCGGCTTATCTCAACGCGCTGGCCGGCTCTCAGGTTCACGTGGTAACTGTAAATGATTATCTGGCCCGGCGTGACAGCGAATGGATGGGACAGATATACCGGTTTCTGGGGCTTTCTGTGGGCTGCATCCAGAACGGCATGCCCCCGAAGGAGCGCAAAGAACAGTACGAATGCGATATAGTCTACGGCACCAACAATGAGTTCGGCTTTGATTATCTCAGGGATAATATGGCCTACAGCAGCGATGATCTCGTCCAGCCCGGCCATGAATTCGCCATTCTGGATGAGGTCGACAGTATTTTGATCGACGAGGCCAGGACTCCCCTGATAATCTCGGGTCCGGCGGACGATACCACCGAGGATTATCGCAAGTTCAACCGGGTAATCCCCAGTCTGGAAGAGGGGCGCGATTATGAAGTCGATGAGAAGAACAAGAATGTAACCCTGACCGAAGAAGGGGTGGTCCGGGCTGAAAATCTACTCAATATTGAAAACCTCTACGATAATTCCAATTTCAAGTTGAATCACCGTCTCAATCAGGCTCTGCGGGCCCATACCCTTATGAAAAAGGACAGGGATTATATCGTCAAGGATGGGGAAGTCAAGATAGTCGATGAGTTTACCGGCAGAGTTATGGAGGGCCGAAGATTCAGCGAGGGTCTGCATCAGGCTATAGAGGCAAAAGAAGGCGTAGAAGTCAGAAAAGAAACGCAGACCTATGCCAAGATAACACTGCAGAATTTCTTCCGAAAATACAACAAACTGTCCGGGATGACGGGTACTGCTAAAACTGAAGAGGACGAATTCATAGATATTTATGACATGGAAGTAGTCGTTATTCCCACCAACGAGCCCCTTATCAGGGATGCCATGCCGGATAGGATTTTCCGCACCGAAGATCAGAAATTTAAGGCTGTAGCTGAAGAGATCGAAGAGCTTTATGAAAAAGGACAGCCTGTGCTCGTGGGAACTGTGGATGTCGATAAATCCGAGGACCTGAGCCGGCGGCTGAAAAAGAGGGGAGTCCCTCATAACGTGCTCAACGCGAAAAACCACGAGCGGGAAGCTGAAATCATCAAAGATGCCGGCAAGAAGAAGAATGTAACAATAGCCACCAATATGGCCGGCCGTGGAACTGATATAGTTCTGGGAGAGGGAGTCACAGATCTGGGGGGGCTGCATGTAATAGGAACCGAGCGCCATGAGAGCCGCAGGATAGATAATCAGCTCAGGGGGCGTTCGGGACGTCAGGGAGACCCCGGTTCATCCCAGTTCTTTATCTCTCTTGAGGATGACCTTCTGAGGTTATTCGGTTCAGATAATATATCAGGGATACTCGACAAATTGGGCCTGGAGGAAGGCGAAGCTATCGAGCATAAGATGCTGGATTCCGCTATAGAAAGAGCTCAGAAAAAAGTCGAGGAAAGACACTTCGAAGCCAGAAAAGCTGTTTTGAAGTACGATGATGTGCTCAACAAACAGCGAAAAGTTATTTACGATCAGCGCCAGCAAATTTTAACGACCGATGAAATCGAGGAAAAACTACAGCGCATGTTGACCAGAGTAATCGATGATATAATCGACCAGTATCTTTCTGAAGATCTTCATCCCTCCGACTGGAACGTGGAGGGGCTTCTCACAAAACTCAAGTTTTTCCGCCTTGAGCGCGACTGGGATGAGGAGACAGTCATAGAAAGAGGCAGTGAAGCCGTGCGAGAGGAACTGCATGAGGAGATGGATCAGCTTCTGGAGAACAAAAAGGAAGAGCTGGGCGAGGAAAATTTTGTCGAGCTGGCCCGACAGCTGGCACTTAGGATAATCGATCGAAAGTGGATGTCTCATCTCGATAATATGCAGGAACTCCGTCAGGGTATCGGCTTAAGAGCTTACGGCCAGAAGGACCCGCTGACTGAATTTAAATTCGAATCCTATGAGCTCTTTGAAAACATGAACAGTTCGATAAGAGAGGATATAATCAGCTCGCTGCTGCGCGTGGAAGTCAGGGATAAAAAACAGGCTGACAGAGAATCAAAATCCGCTCAGGATCGAGAGGATCTGGAATACGAAAAGAAAGATGTCATAGCCAGAAAGAACCGCCAGCAGCAGCAAAAATCGAAAGCTGCCGCCAGTTCGGGGACCTCATCGGGCAAGGACAGCAGCAAATCCGAAGACAGCGGTGTAGAAACCGTGGTCAAACCGGACGAGCCCGGTCGAAATGATCCCTGCCACTGCGGCAGCGGCAAGAAATATAAAAAATGCTGTGGGAGGTAATCAATATTGGACGTGAATGAAAAGTACGAAGAGGTCAAACATAAATTTGACGATTTGAGGGATTTATTTTGACCGGGCTCAATTAGAAGCTAAAAAAGAGGAATTGGAAGAGGAGATGAATCAGCCTGGCTTCTGGGATAATAACGATAAGGCCAGCGATAAAGCCAAAAAACTGGACACCATTAAATCGCGCATCAATTTGATCGAAGAGCTGGAAGAAAATCTCGAGGAGAGCCAGGTTCTGCTGGAGCTGCTTGAAGAGGGCGAGGACTCTGTCAGAGGCGAACTCGAGGAAAAGCTGGCACATTTTGATGAATTGTTGAGCGAGGTCAGGCTTAAGCTCCATTTTAACGGTGAATACGATAATCACAATGCGATATTCTCCATTCATCCGGGAGCAGGGGGCACAGAATCCCAGGATTGGGCTGAAATGCTCCTGCGCATGTACGAGCGCTGGTTTGAAAAGATGGGATTTTCCACCCAGACTTTCGATCTTCTCAAAGGGGATGAGGCTGGCATCAAAAGAGTTACCATTCTGGTTGAAGGCGAATATGCTTACGGGTATCTGAAAGGAGAGAGTGGTGTTCATCGTCTGGTTCGTATATCTCCTTTCGACTCCTCCGGAAGAAGACATACCTCCTTCGCCTCGGTGGATGTGCTGCCGGAGATGGATGATGAGCCCGAGATTGATATAGATGAAGGCGATCTGAATATAGAGACCTATCGGGCCAGTGGAGCCGGCGGCCAGCATGTCAACAGGACCGAATCGGCCGTCAGAATCACCCATGAGCCGACAGGAATTGTGGTTCAATGTCAGAATGAGCGCTCTCAGCACAAGAATAAAGCGATGGCCATGAAAATACTGAAGACGAGACTGATGGAATTAAAACGCCAGCAGCAGGCCGACAAGATAGACGAACTCCGCGGCGAACACAAGAAAATAGCCTGGGGCAGTCAGATTCGGTCCTATGTATTTCATCCCTATAACAAGATAAAAGACCACCGAACCGATCTGGAGATAGGTGATGTGGAAAAAGTTATGGATGGGGAGCTGAATGAATTAATTGAGGCCTATTTGCATCATGACAACAAGAGGAAGAATGATGATGAATAGAAAAATTGCCCTGCTGGCAGCCCTTTCCATCCTGCTGTCCCTGATTCCGCTGGCACAGAGATATCAGCTGGAAAGCTCTCATCGAGATGTAGAGGTTATGATCGATGGAGGCGAAGTCCAGGAGATCATAGAATTTGATGATGAAATTTCCTGGGACAGCCTGCAGGAAGCCGGCGCTACCGCAGCTGTCCATCCGGTTTATTCACTGGGTAACCTGATGGAACTGGGTAAAATCAGTTATCGATCAGCGGCTTCACTGCCTGACCAGGAAAAGAGCATCCAGGAATCTTTTGCTGCCTCCGCTGGGGAAACTGCTGACCGGGGGGCAGTTTTCTATTTTCCCGAAGAAATTGAAAATTTAATCAACCCGCAGGTGCTCTCTGCCTGGAAGGATCTCTATGGGGTTCAGACCTTCGCCTGGCAGGGGGGTAGAGCAGTTCATTTTCCTGTCTGGAACGAAGATCTGGAATATCTGGTGCCCGGCTATGAATCCCGCCTTTATGATGAACTCGGGGAAACTGATATGCGGCTGACAGCCCGGCACAGATATCAGCCGGATTCCGAGCTCGATTATCTGCTGCTGCAGGAGATTTCGGAGCTGGACTTTGAAAATATCGTTTTCAGCGGCGAGAGGGTTGTCGGATATCCGCAGGAGACAGACCGCACTGCTGAAGCACTGATAGAGGGTGGTCTGAACTATAAATTCATAGAACCATTTCTGGCCGGCAGAGATGGAGCTCGACAGCTGGCGGCAGCCATGCCGGAGAACGTGATCAGAACCCATATCATGGACAGAGATGAAATGAAACAGACTCCTATCGATACTACTGTCGATCGTTATCTGCGATCTGTCAGGGAGAGAAATGTGCGCTCTCTTTATATCAGAGGCATCCCTCCCTCGGCAGGATTTGCCGGTCGGGGTGGTGAACAGGAGCTGCTGACGGAGACGATAACTTCTGATCTGCAGTCGGCCGATTTTGTGCCTGGTTTCGCTGAACCGCTCTCCGGGGAAGGATTCCCTTCCTTTCATCTCCTGCTGACAAAATTAACGCTGGTCATAACTGCCGGTTTTGTTTTGATATCCGGCTGGCTGCCCCCGGAAAGGGATTATCTGCGCGGGAAAATTTTCGGCCTAATTCCGGCTGTATGTATACTGACAGCTGCTCTGGCTGCCGGTTTTATTTCCTGGCTGCTTCCCGGTCTCCTGCTTCGTCAGTTTACAGCTTTTTTGGCTGCTCTGATTTTTCCCTCGCTGGCAGGTTTGCTGCTTGTCGATATCGTCAGGGGGAATATCGGGTTTATCTCCGGCCTGCTGCCGGCTTTAGCCATCACCAAATCAGGAGGGCTGCTGATCGCTTCAGTCCTGGCCGGGACCGGTTTTTACAATCAGATTCATCTATTTCGCGGTGTAAAAATCTCTTTCCTGATGCCGCTGGTGATTATATTTCTTTATTTTTATACCGGCAGCTCCTCCCGGAAGGCAAAGACAGAAATACTGCAGGAACTGTTCGGCAGAGCTAAAAAATTTATATTAACCCCCATAACCTGGGGCCATATTCTGCTGGGCGGCCTGACAGCTGTGGTGCTGCTGGTTTATATCGGTAGAACCGGCAATCTTCCCTATGTGCCTGTGCCGGCCTGGGAACTGGCCATAAGGGATGCTCTGGAGAGCTTTCTGGGATTGAGACCGAGGTTCAAAGAATTTTTAATAGGCCATCCTTTCCTTTTCCTGCTGCCTTTTCTGGCTGCCGGAAAAGCTCCCGATTACTTCAAGCTGCCGGCTGTGCTTCTGGCGGCTATCGGGCAGATAACAATTGTCAACAGTTTTTCGCATCTGCACACCCCTCTCATGGTAACTATCCAGAGGACAGCTTTCGGTTATCTGCTGTCTCTGCCGCTGGCACTGCTGCTTTTGGTAGCCTATTTTGCATATACAAAGTCCCGGGCGAATTTATCGCAGTGGATGTCGGTTGATCATGATTGAAGTAGTGCTGAGCGGATATTACGGTTTTGACAACATGGGAGATGAGGCCATACTTTACAGCCTGATAACCGGTTTAAAAGATGCGGAAGAACCCTGCCGCATTACTGTTCTCTCCGCCTCGCCCCAGAAAACTGCGAATAGATACGGTGTTGAAGCTGTATCCCGGATGTCCCCGGGGAATGTGTTATCCGCCCTGCGCCGGAGCGATATTTTCATCAGCGGGGGAGGCAGTCTCATACAGGATGCCACCAGTCTGCGTTCGCCGCTTTATTATTTGGGCCTTCTGGCGTTTTCCCGATTTTTTTCGAGCTGCACCGCCTTTGCCTTCCAGGGGGTAGGCCCTCTGAATACAGCACCTGTGAGAATGATGACGGCCAGAGCTGTCAAAAAAGCTGATATCGTTTCCGTAAGAGATGAAGACTCCCGACATCTGTTGACCTCACTGGGACTGGAGAAGGAAAGCATCAGGGTAGTTCCCGATCCCGTTTTTTCGCTCTTTTCCGGGGATAGGCTGGAGGAAGTTGATGCCGGCGGCGAAAACTCCCCCCGGCAGCTCGGTGTGGCGGTAAGGCCCTGGCAGGACGACAGCTATCTCAGCCCATTGACGGAGGGCATAAGTGAATTTTCCCGTGACATCGATGAGCTGGAAATTACCCTCCTGCCCCTGCACAGGGGCAGGGATGAGAAGGCGGCCGAAAAGGTGGCCGAGGGTTTGCGGCAGAGAGAAGGGTTAAATGAAAATATTATATCGGTAAACCTCAAGACTCCTCCCGAACATCCCGCAAAAATATCCGATAAATTTTCCGGGCTGGATATGCTTTTGGGGGTGCGCCTTCATTCCCTGATCTTTGCCACCCTGCTGGGCATACCCTGTGCCGGCATCGAGTATGATCCCAAAATTTCTGCTTTTTTGAACCAGATAGATCTCGAACCGATAGGTACCACCTCCGATCTCAGCTCCCGGGACGTCGAGCTGGGCCTGCGCAGCACGCTTAAACGCAGCGAGATCATATCCGAAAAACAGCAGGATTATGGCCGGGAACAAAAAGAGAAGATAGCCTGCCATCTCGAGGAAATTTTGAGCTCTGTTGAGAAGGGGAAGGCTGATTAAGATATGACACCAGAATCCAGAATAATGGGACTCAAAATAAACCCTCTGACCATGGACCGGACGGTAAAACTTATAGCTGAGAGAATAGAGAATGAGGAGGAGTACAGCTGTCTGCCTGTTTATACTCCCAATGCAGAGATATTCATGCAGGCCCGGCAGGATAAAAATTTTTTGAACATCCTCAACAGTTCATGGCTTACGCTGCCCGATGGAGCCGGGCTGAAATTCGCCTCCCGGCTTTTACCTGATATCGAAAATTTTCCAGCCCGGGTCGCCGGCTGTGATCTGCTCAGAAATCTGCTGGCTGCTGCCGCGCGCAGAGATTTCGATATATATTTTCTGGGAGGAAAACCGGGGATAGCCGCTGAAGCAGCCCGGCGCGCTCAAAAACAACATGATGGCCTGGAGATATCAGGCTGTCATCACGGTTATCTTGACAGAGTCGATGCTGACCGACTTTTGAAGAGGATAAACGGGATAAAACCCGATCTGCTCTTTGTGGGCATGGGAGCACCCCGGCAGGAAAGATTTATCGCAGCTTATCGGGAAAGCTTAAAAGTCCGGGTGGCCGTCACTGTTGGAGGAAGTTTCGATGTTCTTTCCGGCCGGGTTAATAGGGCGCCGGTGGTTTTGCAGAAACTTTACCTGGAATGGCTGTACAGATTTTTAAAAGAACCCGCCCGCTGGCGTCGGATTTTAAGACTCCCTCGATTTATGACTTTAGTATTGGAGGAATCGCTCCGCAGGAGATTAAAAGCCAACTAAAAAGGAAAGGTGGTAAATGTGAAAATAAATATCAGGAAATTTATTTTGGGCCTGGTTATAGTATCGGTTATTGCTGGTGCCGCCCTGTCTCCGGCCGTCGAAGCCGAACAGGCGCAGCTGGATGAGGATATAAAAGAATATGCTTCTATGGAAAATTTCGAAAATATTTTAAATATAATTCAGGAGTATTATGTCGAGGAGGTTGAGGAGGAAAGGCTGCTCAAGGGCGCCATAGAAGGAATGCTCCGCGAAGTTGACCGCTACTCCGGTTATATGACCGAGGAAGAATATCTGGACATGCAGGAGGAGATGGAGGGAGAATACGGCGGTATTGGGATCATTATCACCGTTCGCGACGGTGAGCTTACCATCGTCTCTCCGATAAGTGACACACCGGGCGATGAGGCCGGTCTCAAAGCCGAGGACGTCATAGCTGAAATAGATGGTGAAACCACGGAGGACATGACCCAGCAGAGAGCTGTGGATATAATGCGCGGAGATCCCGGCACCGAAGTTGAGCTGACCATAGAGCGCGGAGACGAGGAGTTTAAACTGGATATCGAGCGGGAACTGATCGATATACCGATAGTCGAGACGGAAATGTATCCAGAGATGGATATAGGTTATATCTCGGTTTCACAGTTCCTGCAGGAGACCGCCGACAAACTAAGCCAGGCTGTTAAAGAGATGGAAGAGGCCGGTAAGAGAGGCCTTATCATCGATTTCAGAAACAATCCAGGAGGAATATTGCAGGAGAGCGTAGAGGTCAGCAGCATATTTGGCGACGACGAAATTGTGCTTTCCATCAAACAGAGAGATGATCAGGAGCACGTTTTCAGGGCCAATCCGGACAGGATCAATACAGAGCTGCCCGTGGTCGTGCTGACCAATCGAGGATCGGCCAGTGCTTCCGAGATAGTTGCCGGTTTCATCAGAGATCAGGATAAAGGCAGGCTGGTGGGTGAGAGCACCTTTGGCAAGGGCAGCGTGCAGAGCGTCTTTCCCCTCGATGATGGATCTGCACTCAGGCTGACCACAGCTCAATATTATACCTCGGGGGAAAACCCCATATATGAAGATGGGCTCGAGCCCGATTATGTCGTAGAATACGAGGATGACCCCATCGAAGAAGAGGATCTGCAGATGGATAAAGCCCTTGAAATTTTATCCAGCTATCTGGAGGAAAACAGCTGGCCTGACAGTGAGGAGTTTGATCTGGAGTAAAAAATTAAGGCCCTTCTCCGTATCAGCTGATCATGGAGAAGAAGTAAAAGTTAAACGCCGATGCGGCTTCAGGCCAGCATAAAGCCGTCAAAAACAAGCAGCTCTGAGTTTTATTTTTGTGGGTAGAAGCAGGAAAATGGTATAGAAATATAGAATGGGTCTCACACACCAACCTCTAAAAAGAAGGAGTGTGAGACCCAATGATTGAACTCATTTTAAGTGTACTACATGGTCAGGATACTTTCAAGGGTGTTGAGGAAGAGTTATTGAAGATACTGCGCAGGAAATTCATAGAACTTTTAGCGGAAGTTCTTGAAGAGTTTGATGAGCGTTTAATGGAGACAAGGGACAGGGAAAGGCTTGAGGTTAAAGGGATAAGAGAGAGAACTATTGTTACTGTTTTTGGAAAGATAACTTTTGAACGCAGATATTATTATGATAATGAAGCAG
>NZ_FNGO01000009.1 GCF_900103135.1 Halarsenatibacter silvermanii
TTCCCGGCACTTCAGCATCCTTTAGTCAGTTAAACTTTTTAATTCAGCGGTGATTTTTCACCCCCGAATCAGGCTAATAGCTGGCATATGAATAATTAACGCATGTCGTCGACCTCCGGGGTTTTTGCACTACTGCCAGTCGACGACAATAATTTAACTCTTAAATCATACTTCTATAAGAACTTTTCTTTTCCTCCTTTTTCCAGTCCCATAATCTCTCTGGAAGTATAATTCACGGATCTCATTTCATAAAAAATTATCGAATCTTCGTTTTTATCCAGGGCTTTTGCACAATTTTCAACTCTTGATAGTACGGTAATTTTAACGAAAGAAAAAGGCCTTCGCGCAAAAATCTTGAAATGAATAACAGGCAAAACCTAAGTGCAGCGTTCGGTTTGAAATGGCCTGCTGAGACCATGATGGTGATTATATTAAATTTCGCTGTAATTTTTTTGAAGTAAAACGCAGGTTTGAGAATGTCAAAAAGGCAGAAAAAATCAAAAAGATGAAAAGGAGGAGCTATATTATGTCCAGTCCATTCAATTCAGGCAGAACCAAAAGGAAAAATGATATTGGCAGATCTTTTTTAATTCTGGGGTTTTTGATTCTGGCAGCCGCCCTTTTATTCAACCCTTCCCTGCCGCAGACAGCGCCGACAGCGGAGGCGGCCGAGCAGGAGTTGACCATAGCCTTCGGCGTCGATCCCGACACGCTCGATCCCGCCGAAGCTGTTACCTCTCCCGCCAATATGGTCAGCCTGCATGTGCAGGAAGCTCTTTTCGAGCGGACTCCGGAGGGTGAGATCGAACCGCTTCTGGCCAGAGATTATCAGGTGCTGGAAGAAGGGCAGGAATACGAGATAACGCTCAGGGAGGGCATCGAATTTCACGACGGCACCTATTTCGATGCCGGGGCCGTCAAATACAACCTGGAGAGAATTATCGAGGAAGAGGGACCAAATGCTTTTTTGATCGACAGGCTCGATGAAATAGAGATAATGGATGATTATCGCCTAAGACTCCGCACCGAAGAGCCTTTCGCCCCCTTAATAACCAATCTGGCCAATCAGGCCATAGCCATGAACAGCCCCGCGGCCCTGGAGGAATACGGCGAAGACATCAGCTCGAACCCTGTCGGAACCGGACCCTTTGTCTTCTCCGAATGGTCGCCGGGAGAGGAAATCATTCTGGAGAGAAATGAAAATTATCGGGGTGAGATTCCCGAGCTGGAAAGGCTGAATTTCGAAATCGTGCCCGAGGATTCAGCCCGCGTCATCATGGTGGAGACAGGCGAAGCCGATGCCATCATGGGTGTGCCACCCCAGGACAGGGACAGGCTGGTCGAGCTGGAGAAAGTAGAAGTTGTGGAAATTCCCAGCATGCGCACCATGTTCACAGGATTTAACACCCAGCGCGAGCCCTTCGATGATCCTCAGGTCCGCCGGGCTTTAAATTACGCAGTCGACAGCGAAGCGATAGTAAGTCAGCTTTTGAACGGAGTAGGGATTCCCTCTCAGGCTCCTATCGCTACTTCGGTCTTCGGCCATTCCGAGGAGGATATTTACAGTCATGACCCTGATCGGGCCGAGGAGATGCTGGCCGAAGTCGGCTACGAGGATGGATTTTCTGCCAATCTCTATCATCCCGTCGGCCGCTATATGGAGGATGAGATCATAGCTCAGGCGATCCAGAGCCAGCTGGCCGAAATAGGTGTGGAAGTGGAATTGATCACCATGGAATGGACCACCCTGCTGGAGACGATATCCCAACCACCCAAAGAGGCCGAACACGACATGTATCTGCTGGGCTTTTCTTCCGGCACCGGCGATGCTGATTACAGCCTCTATTCACTTTTTCATTCCTCCCAGTGGCCGCCAGCGGGCAACGCCTTCTCCTATTATGAGAACGAAGAGCTGGATGAACTGCTGGAAAAAGCCCGTCTGGTCTCGGATCCGGCAGAGCGGGAGAATGTTTACGCCGATGCCAACCAGCTCATCTGGCAGGAAGCTCCCTGGATATTTCTGCACAGCGAGGTACAGCTCAACGCCGCCCGCGAAAACGTCGAGGGCCTGATCCATTATCCCGAAGAATATATCTCGGCCCGCGATGCGCGCATCGTCGAATAAAAAACGTCGAAAAAACAATGAAAGCAGGTCGATGGAAGAAGCTCACATAAAAATCTCAGCTCCACTTATCCAGAGCCGAACCTATCCTGTCCATGGCCATCTGCAGCCGGTCAAAGTCGGTGGTCAGGGCGATTCTGATAAAACCTCTGCCGGCCCGCCCGAAATCATCGCCGGGGGTGACTGCAACTCCGGCCTCTTCCAGCAGATAATCGCTGACCTGCTGCGAGTCCAGTTCGGTATCGGTTATCCGGGGAAAGACGTAAAGAGCCCCACCCGGGGGAATGAATTCCAGCAGGTCGATCCGGTTTAAAGCCTCGACCACCAGCTGGCGGCGCCGGTTTATCTCCTCGATCATATCACCGATGAGCTCTTCATCGTTTTTACGGTAGGCCCGCAAAGCCCCGATCTGAGCAAAGGAGGTGGCACAGATTGAGATGTTCTGTGGCACCTTGATCAGCGAGCTTATGATCTGCGGAGGACCGGCGATAAAACCAACTCGCCAGCCCGTCATGGCATAGCTTTTGGAGGTGCTGTTGACGGTCAGAGTTCTCTCCTGCATGCCCGGCAGACTGGCTATGCTGTGGTGCTCTGTTCGGCCGAAGAGTATCTTTTCATAACATTCATCGGCCAGCACATAGATATCCTGGCGCCGGGCGAATTCCGCTATCCGCTCGAGATTCTCCCGGCTCAATGCAGTGCCGGTCGGATTATGAGGCGAATTGAGCACCAGCATTTTAGTATTCTCACCGCTGCGACGCTCCAGCTCCTCTACCTCCAGACTGAAGCCGCTCTCATATTTTAGCGGCACCGGCACCGGATGGGCCTCCGCCAGCCGGGCCTGTTTGCGATAGGCCGGATAGGCCGGGGTGGGGATCAATATTTCATCGCCCGGATCGAGCAGCCCGAAGATAGCCGTGGCCAGGGCCATGCTGGCTCCTCCGGTGATTATAATCCCTTCATAGCTGAGGTCTATCCCGTTCTCTTTTTTCAGTTTATCGGCCACAGCCTGCCGCAGCTCATCGATGCCGAAATTGGAGGTATAATGCACAAAACCCCTATCAAGAGCTGTCGAGGCCGCCTCTTTTATAGCTTCGGGGGTATCAAAATCGGGCCGGCCGATCTCCAGGTGCACGATATCGCGCCCCCCGGCTTCCAGTTCTTTGGCCTTTTCGAACACCTCTCTGATCCCCGCCAGAGGAATCTGGCTCAATCTTTCGCTTTCCCGCATATAATCACTCCTGACAGATAGATATTTTTACGAGATAAAAACTGCGAGCACATTTCAAAAAAATGCTGTGTTCTGTCTTTATGGATAATAGCCGAAGATCTCAGGTACCCACATCGATATCGCCGGCACATAGGTCACCAAAAGCAGCACTCCGATCAAAAGCATAAGAAAGGGTAAGATGGCGATGCTCAATCTTTTTACATCCACCCCGCTAATCTTGCTGCCCACAAAAAGACAGATACCTATGGGCGGAGTCGAGAGCGCTATGGTCAGATTGAGCACCATCACAAATCCGAAGTGGAGCGGATGGATACCGTACTGCTGAGCCAGAGGGGACAAAATGGGAGCCAGGATAATGATCGCCGCCCCCGCCTCCATGAACATACCGATAAAGAGCAGAAATAGGTTTATCAGCAGCAAAAACAGCAGGGTGTTATCGGTGAAAGCCTGAATGCTGCCGGCTACCGTCACACCTACCTGTTCCATGGATATTATCCAGGCCACAGTATTGGCAAAGCCGATGATCAGCAGTATCACGCCGCTCAAAAGCCCGGAGGATAGAAAAACCCCGGGAAGATCGGCCAGCTCAAGCTCTCGATATATAAAGAGTGTGACTATCAACGCGTAGAGCACAGCCACCGAAGCAGCTTCGGTGGGGGTGAATATCCCGCCGACTATGCCGCCCACTATAATAACCGGGGCCAGAAGGGGGATCAGCACATCTTTAAATTTTCGCAGAAAAACCTTCAGCTCAAAATCAATCTCCAGGCGGGGATAATTCCTCCTGCGGGCATAGAGATAGGTCACTATCATCAGCCCGACTCCCAGCAGTATGCCCGGCACCATGCCCGCCAGAAAAAGGGCGCCGATGCTGGTACCGGTGCTGACCCCATAGAGAACCATGAGAATGCTGGGCGGAATTATCGGGCCCGCGGAGGAGGAGGCCACCGTGATGGCGGCGCTGAAATCGCTGTCATAGCCCTCTTTTTCCATCGCCGGGATCAGGACCGAACCTATTGCCGAGGTATCGGCCACCGCCGCTCCCGATATGCCGGCAAAAAGCATACTGACCAGGATATTGGTCTGGGCCAGCCCCCCTGATATTCGGCCCACAGCGTACTGGGCAAAATCGACCAATCTTTCAGTTATACCGCCGGTGTTCATAATATTGCCAGCCAGAACGAAAAAGGGAACCGCCAGCAGGGTGAAAGAATCGAGCCCGGAATAGATCCTCTGAGCCCACTGCAGCAGCTGATATTCCTGACTGACAGCCACAAAGACCGAGGAAAGACCCAGCGCAAAGGCTATCGGCAGACCTATCAGCATGGTCAATAAAAAAAGCAGTATCGCCATTACAGCCATGGACTTATCACTCCCCCGATCATCCTGTTTCACCGGCAGAGCCCTGCTCTGTTCTGCCGCCGCTGTCTAAAAGATTTAAAAACTCGGCCAGAAGCAGTTTGATGGTCTGCAGCATCATAAAAGCTCCGCCCAGCGGCAGGGCCAGAGTCGGCCAGAACATCGATATTCTGAGCGCCGGTGAGCTTTGAAAGGAAATGCTGGCAGCCAGATCATAACCGTAATAAACCATTAGAGACAGCATGAAGAGCAGAATAATATATATGACGATATTGAATATAGATGTCAGGACTTCATTGTCGATAAACTTTTTCTTGAAAAACTCTATTTTTATATGTTCTCCCAGTGAAAAACCGTAGGCTGAAGCCAGCATAACCAGCCAGATCAATAAAAATCTCGCCACCTCTTCCGACCAGGGCAGCGAGGAAAAAAGCACATATCTGAAAAAGACCTGCATCAGCATCACGACCAAAAGAGCAGTTAATATTAATATGATAGCTCCTTTGAGCAGCAAATTTAAACCATCAATAAATGCGGAATATACCTCAAATATTGATTGGAGCACTCTTTTCTTCCCCCAGTTTCTGCCTGCTATTTGTGTGTGATCATCTTTTTTCGAGGCGGAAAACCGGCTGCGGGTCATAAGCCCGCAGCTCAGCTTTCTTCTCCCCTGCTTTTCTAAATCTGTTCTTCAGCTTCTTCGACAGCTTCCATGAGCTCTTCGACCAGCTCTTCTCCTATCTCATCTTCGATGAAATCTATTACCGACTGCTGGGTGACTTCCTGGAATTCGTCCAGAACTTCAGGCGAGGGTTCGACCACCTGCATGCCCTCTTCTTTAAGCTCTTCTACTCCTCTTTCTATCTGCACCCGGCTGTAACCTGTATGAACTTTCTCCCAGATCTGAGCTGCTTCTCTGACCACCTGCTGATCCTGCTCGCTCAAGTTATTATAGATATCCTCGCTGATAAAAAGTCCCAGAAAGTTATAAACGTGTTCGCTCAGCACCAGATGATCCTGGACTTCGTAAAATCCCATATTTTTAATCAGGGTTATCGGTGTTTCCTGTCCGTCGACTATGCCCTGCTCCAGACCGGTATAGAGCTCGCCAAAGGCCATGGGGGTGGGATCAGCGCCCAGCGCTTCGACCATATTCATATGGGCCTGATTTTCCATCGTTCTGATGGTAAGCCCTTCCATATCGGCCGGTTTTTCGATAGCTCTCACATCGTTGGTGAAATGTCTGAAGCCGTGATCTGCCCAGGCCAGGGGGATGATGCCGGTCTCCTCTCTCATCATCTCGTTTATGGTATCGCCGAAGGAGCCGCTCATGACCTCCCAGGCCACCGGCGCCGATTCGAAGAGATAGGGTATATCGAGAACCAGAATTTCCTCAAAAAATCCCGGCAGTGGACCGGTCGTCAGGGTACCCATCTCGATGGTGCCCAGCATCATACCCTCATATGTTTCGCGCTCGTCGGCCAGTTCAGCCGCGTGATAGGTCTCGACTTCAACCCGTCCGTCGGTGCCCGATTCCACGATCTGCTTGAAGGTATCGTTGGCTATATAGGTTCTATCCTCTTCATCGGCCGGTCCGGCATTCGATATTCTCAGGGTAACCTCGGCCCCGAGTACAGACGTTGTGGCAAAGGTCATAATCAGCAGACTGACAGCCATGATCAGAGCTATATTTCTGGTTTTTGTCACTTTTTATTCCTCCGATTTTTGATTTTTTCTCTCTATTATTTTGCTTTCAGGTTATGCAGCTTTTTCTCCTTCTGTTCTCTTTTAGAGTTTCCGAAATCCAGGCCAGTCCGACATCCGCCATCTACCACCTCCTCCAAATTTTTAACGGGATGGGGGAAACGATCTCTTTGCAGGCTTAGCAAACCCGATCCGGAAATATCTTGCCCGGATTCAAAATTCCCTGCGGATCGATCGCCCGCTTTATCCTCCGCATCAGCTCGATTTCCCGCTCTGAATACTGTCGGGCCAGCTCCTCTTTGCGCATGCTTCCCACCCCGTGTTCGCCGGTCACAGTCCCGCCCAGCTCCAGGGTCAGATCGTAAAGATCATGTTTTAGATCTTCATAATAGTCGGGGATCTTTTCGGGATCATCGCCCTCATGCATCAAAAAAGGATGCAAATTGCCGTCGGCAGCATGAGCCAGCATAGGTATATCCACCCCGTACTCGCTGGAGATATTTTCTATTCCCCGCATGGCTTCAGCCAGCCTGCTGCGCGGCACCGTTATATCTATGCCGTCGAGCACATCCTCCTCGACAGCCGGCAAAATATGACTTCTCACCTCCAGCAAATCCCGCTGTTCCCGGGCGGTCTCGGCTATATAACAGTTCAAAGCCCCCCGCTCCCGGCAGATTCCCTCTATGGCCGCGGCCAGCTCGTAGATATCCTCTTCAGCAGCGCCGGTCAGCATTATCATCAGATCGCCTTCACCTTCATCGGCAGGCCAGCTTTTGCCCAGATCATCGGCTGTGGCCATTATCTGACCGCGGTCGACATATTCGACTGCCATAGGAATATGCCCCTCCTGCAAAAAGTCCGGCACGGCGGCAAAAGCTTCCTCCTTTTCGTCGAAAGGGATGACGAGAGTGGCGCTTTGCTGGGGACGCGGCTTTAGCTCTAAGGTAACTTCTACTATGACCGACAGCGTGCCCTGGCTGCCTATCATCAAGTTCATCAGATCATATCCGGCATTGTTCTTGATGAGGGTGCCGTCGGGATTGCCGAAGGTGGCGAGCTCACCGGTGGGCAGCACCGCTTTCAATCCTCTTATCTGATCGCGCATGATACCGTCTTTAACAGCCCTCACGCCGCCGGCGTTGCTGGCAGCCATGCCGCCGATTTGAGCGCCCTCATCACCGGGATGAAGGGGGAAATAGAGGCTTTCGTGATCTTCGAGCTCGGCCAGCAAATCTCCCAGCGTGACCGCAGCTCCGCAGGTCACGGTGAGGTTGGTCTCATCCACCTCGATCTTATCGTTGAGCCTTTCCAGGGCCAGAATCAGCCCGGGACGGTCGGGCACAGCATTGGCCGCCAGCCCGGTTCCTCCTCCCCGGGGAAAAACCGGCAGAGAATTTTCTCCCGCGTACTCCAGAACCTCCGCCACCTCCCGGGCAGAACCGGGCTTAACCAAAAGACAGTCCTCCGCTGGCTCGGGAGCAACCAGCTCATAACAGGTATTGACGTGCTCTTCTCCGTATTTTTTGACCACTTCCGGTTTATTTACAACCCACCTCTCTCCCAAAAGATCGGCCAGATCGGACTCAGATTTCAAAACCAATTTACAATCCCTCCAGATCTTATCAAAATAAGGGTTCGACTTCCGATATAGTAATCTGCAGCAGCTGGAAAAGTTTTTTAAAAATTACGTCCCCGGTCCGAAAAAGCTTCCGGCGAACCTAAAACAACTCAAAACAAAATATCCTATCGCCCGGCGGCCGGGAAATATGACGCCGGTAAGTTTCCCGGCCCGAGGCCTTTCGAACATTATAGGATGCGGAGCGTAATTAATAAATAACTACTGAAGGAGTTAACATCTATTCAGGGTTCCTGCAGGAGAAGATTATTCAATATTGAATTAAATGACGAACCGGAAAGATACCAGTAAAATAAGGGTTTTCTCCGAAAAAGCCGGTGATATGGAGAAGACCCTAATCTCTGGAGGTAATAGTGAAATGACAGGCGAAAGATTTAACGATTCTGAAGAGATCATTATCGAGGAAGTTCTGGACCTGGATTTTGTGCAGGAACTGCAGGATGAATTCGTCAAAGCCCTGGGTATAGCCACCCTCACCTCCGATGTCGAGGGCAATAAGCTTACCGAGCCCAGCGGCTTTACCGATTTCTGTCAGCTGATGCGCTCCAGCGCAGAGGGAGAAAGGCGCTGCGAGGAGTCAGGACGCAGAGGAGGAAAAAAAGCCCGGAAAAGAGGAGAAGCACAGGTATATGAGTGCCACGCCGGGCTTTATGATTTTTCCATACCGATCGAGATAGCAGGCGAACATGTCTGCAATGTCAAAGGTGGACAGATCGTTCCCGAGGACCCTCCTACTAAAGAAGAAATACGCAGCATAGCCCGGGAGTTAAATCTCGACCCGGAGCGGATGGAAGAAAAATTTGAGAATGTGCCCCGGGTGGAGGTAAGTCAGGTAAGAGCCGCAGCCAACATAATGCAGCTGGTTCTTTCCTCCCTGAGCGAGGTCTGGTCTCACCAATACCAGCTGGAAGAATTCTCTCAGAAAAGGACCGAAAAATTCAACGATGCTTTCGATAGGATAGAAAGCATATCCGCCTCGGCTCAGGAGCTCACCGCCAGCTCCCAGGAGATCTCATCGCAGGCCAAAAATACTGAAGAACTGCTGGAAGAAGTGGAAGAAAGTCTCGATAGAACCGAGGATATTTATAATGCTGTTAAAAAGATAGCCGATAAAACGACGATTCTCGGGCTCAATGCCTCCATAGAAGCCGCCCGGTTAGGTCAGGAGGGCGCCGGCTTCAATGTGGTGGCCGAGGAGATTAGAGAGCTCTCCGAAAACTCCAAAGAATCGATCGCGGAGATCGAGAAAACCATGGTTGAGATGAGAAAAAAGATGGACGAAATTCACTCAGCCGCCGGCGAAACCAGCGAGATAACCGACGAGCAGGCCAATGCTGTCGAGGGGCTTACCGAGGATCTGCAAAGGGTCCAGCATGTCATGCGGGAAGTCCTGGAGATGGATATATAATCTCTCGGCAGAGATGATTATAATGCTGCGGGTGGCCACGTAATCCGCTCCGGCAAAATAAATAATGCCGGCCTCAAAAGGCTGGCGGCTGCTCTCGATATCCCTTTCGCCGAGTTTTTCTACGATGCACAGGTGATTGCTGGCGGTCTGTTCGAAATTCGCTTCCAGGGCATAATCCGATATCATGGCTATCTCCAGCTGCATATATGGATGGACGTTCTGAAACTGCTGCTCAAAATCATCGGCACTTATCTTCGTTGAGATTTGCGCGGTTTATCGCTATCTCTTTTCTGCTCCTCCGTTTTCTCCTCGAAAAGACATCCGAACCAGTCACTGCCCTGCCAGCGATGACCGCATTTCTCGCAAATCTTGCAGCTGAGGCTGCTGTCATCGCAGGCAGCAGCATTCTCCTGAACGGATTCGCTGCCGCATCTGGGACACATCATTTTTTATCCCCCCCTGCAAAAGCACCCAGGCATCAAAAAACCCGGAAGCATAAGGAAGTTTATCATTATTCGTATGTAAAAGGGGGACGATTTTGACGGGGCGGACGGGTTCAAATTTTTGTTTTTTCCTCATCAATAATTATACCAGATTTCTGCCACTAGTCAAAAAAAAATGGAACAGTCAGAACGGATAAGGGTCTTGAGTCTTCTTTTTATCAGTGGATAGATGATGAAGAAAGAAGATCCAGGGTTTTAAGCTGGAAAATGAAAAAAGTTTTTGCGACAGCTTTGTCAGCTGTAGAACATATGATACAATGATTATAATAGCAAACTGAAATAATAGGAATATCATATCGGGTTGTGATGGGCAAATCTTAAAAGGAGGTCAGCCTGCGATGGGAGAGCAGCTCCGGCTGGATTGTAATCTCGACATATCCTCCATGACCCTGGCCGAAATCAGGGATTATCTGCAGGGGCGGCAGCATATTCCCGAACCAGTCCGCCGCCGTCTCGAAGCTGATGACCGCCGGGGCAGTAAAAAGCTGCTGCAATCACATAATCGCCGCCGCCAGAAACAAAAGCGCCGGCGCAGGCATCTGAACCAGCTGAAAAAATATGAGAATGAGCTGCGGGAACAGGGAATTAAATTGATAGCCGGGCTGGACGAGGCCGGCTGCGGCGCCCTGGCAGGCCCGGTGATGGCTGGCGCCATAATTCTGCCGGCGGGCAGCCGGATAACGGGGGTAGATGACTGTAAAAAGCTGACGCCGGGCCGCCGTGAGGAACTGGCTCGCCGGCTGAAAGAAGAAGCTCTGGCCTGGAATACAGGCGAGGCCGGGGTGAGCGAGATAGACAACCTGGGCATCACCTCTGCCACCTCGCTGGCCATGTTCAGAGCTGCCGACGGTTTAACCCCCGAACCAGAACGCCTGCTTGTCGATGGTCACCCGGAATTGCCTGAGCTGGATTTTCCGATAGAAGGAGTAGCCGGCGGAGACGGATGTGTTTATTCGATAGCTGCCGCCTCTATTCTGGCCAAGGTCTGCCGCGATCGAAAGATGGATAGGCTGGCTGAAAATTTTCCCGGCTACGCCTTTGCAGAACACAGGGGTTATGGAACTCCCGCCCATCGCCGGGAAGTAAGCCGCCGCGGTCAAACGCCTCTACACCGCCGGGATTTTAGTTTCAATAAGCGCGGCCAACTCAGTCTTTTAACACAATAAAAATTCGGAAGTTAGACTGCAGCCTCAAAAGGAGGAAATAGACTGCATGAGTTTTGACGATATGCGGGCTCAGCCAGATATAGAAACGGCAGGCTGGTACGAAAGAGCACTTTATAGCCTCAGCTCTTACCGGGAGGATAAAAACCGGCTGCTGGCCCTGATAATAATCGGTTTGAGTTTTTTAACAGCATTATTTTTACTCATTCGCTTTGCCGGACAGAGCTCATTATTGAGCTTTATCCTGATCTTTCCCGTAATGCTGACAGGTTTTTTCTTCAAGATCAGGGGAGGACTTCTGGCAGGAGCTGCGGCAGCTCTGCTGCTGCTGGCCTTTCATCCGCAGTTATCTCCCGCAGGATTACCTGTTCTCTTTCCCTCGGGTTCTCTCTGGTTTTTCGCCTCTTCAACCATCACTCTGCTGGGATTTTTGACCGGGGCCGTTTTAAAATCTTTTGATCACCGCATTAAAAATCTGAGAAAAAGCTCCTTCTACAATCCCGATTCTGGACTGCCCAACCGAGCTTACCTGCTCGACAGACTGGAAAAGCTTATGGTTAGCGCTTCCAGGATGCAGCTGCTGCTGATCGAAATAGATAATTATCCCGAAATCGTAAGCAGCATAGGTCATGAAAAGGCCGGCAGTTTCCGCAGAAAAGCTGCTGAAACTCTGCGTCGAAATATTCAACAGAAAGCCGAACCTGCGAAAAAACAGGATGACCTCTTTGAAATATATGATATATACGAGGATAAGCTGGCTGTGATACTCAGCGTCACCAGCAAAAAGCAGCTAAAGTCTTTGAGTGTCGAAATCGAAGATCTCTCCCAACAGACACTTTATTTTGACGAGATACCTCTTTTTCTCAATATATCTCTGGGAGCTGCCTGCTACAGCCAAAAACGCGAGGAATGTGAGATAGAAACCGGAGAAAAACTGCTCAAAAACGCCTACATAGCCCTGCGCCGCTCCCGGGAGCAGGCCGGCAAACCCATCATTCTCACCGGGCAGGAAGCCCGGGATAGTTCGGCCCGGCTGCATCTGCTGGGCGATGTGAAAAACGCTCTGGAAAAAAACCAGTTTAAGCTAAACTATCAGCCCAAAATAGATCTTGAAACCGGCAGAATTATCTCTGTAGAAGCTCTAATCCGCTGGGTTCGACCCTCGGGCGAGATAGTGCCGCCCGGGGAGTTCATTCCGCGGGTGGAGAAGACGGCTCTCATAAATCAGCTCAGCTTCTGGGTGGTCTCCCGGGCTTCCGAACATCTTCTGTTTCTGGAAAAAGAGGGTATAGATTTAAATATGGCCGTCAACATATCGCCCAACAACCTGCTCGAAGAAACTTTTTTACAGGACGTTGATTACGCTTTGAAAGAAGTAGGCCTTTCACCCGAAAGGTTCGACCTTGAACTCACCGAAACTGATCTCATGCGGGAAAAGACCCGGGGACGAAATATTATCAACCGACTGCTCGAGCGCGGTTATCAGTTTTCGCTGGATGACTTCGGTTCCGGTCATTCCTCGCTATCCTATCTCAAGAATTTGAATTTCAACTATCTCAAGATAGACCGCTCTTTTGTCAGCGATATGGCCGCCGAAAGGCGCATCTATGAGATAGTAAATACTGCCATCACCCTTGGTCATGAACTGGGCAGCAGTGTCGTAGCCGAAGGGGTTGAAAACCGGGAAGATCTCAAGCTGCTGAAGGGAATGGACTGCGACTGCGTTCAGGGCTATTATATCAGCAGGCCCCTCTCTTTAAAAAAACTGCTAGATTTCTGCCAGGAGTGGCAGCCGGAGGATATCACCGATTTGAGTCCCGCTCGTTACGAGGATCTGCCAGAAAACGAATCGGGCTTGTCCTCGGCCGTTGGGCCTGTTTCAGATTTTAGCGGCTGACAAAAAAACGAGAAAAAACATTTAGCGGATCGGAGGTGTCTCTGCGTGAATTATAAAGATTATTCGCTGGAGGATTTTTCTGAGATGCTGGCTTCTAAAAATCCGACTCCGGGCGGAGGCAGCGCTGCCGCTGTCGGAGGGGCGCTGGCCGCTTCTCTGCTTTTGATGGTTGTCCGGGTTACAGCCCGAAGCCCGGAGCTGGAAAGCCTGGAGGATATTCTGGAAGCCAAAAAGCTGAAATGCCTGGAGCTGATCGAGGAGGACGCCGACTGTTTTAATCGGGTGATGGAGGCTCATCGACTTCCCCGGAGCAGCGAAAAAAAGCGGCGGCAGCGGCGGCGCGAGATAGAGGCTGCCCTAAAAAAAGCCTCCAATTCACCGCTGGAGATGCTCGATCTGACATCGGAGATCGCCGAACTCGCCGTCGAGATCGTCGAAAAAGGCAATCCCAATGCGGTGGCCGATGCAGCCGCGGCCGGTCTGGCCGCCCACGCAGCAGCTGAAACCGCTTTCTATAATATTATGACCAATCTGGAATCGATAGAGGATGAAAAATTTGTCGAAAAGGCCGGCAGCCGCGCCTACAGACTGCGCGAGGAGACGGCCTCGCTCAAAGAAGAGGTGATAAAAAAGACCGAGGATAAAATCTCGATTCTCGGCCGGGACTGGCAGCTTTGATATACCGCCGGTGAATCAGGCAGGAGGAGGAATAGAAATTGAACGAAAGCAGGGCTGAAAACAGAGAAAAAAAACCGGGCATGGTGCATGTATATACAGGCAGCGGCAAGGGCAAGACCACTGCTGCCATCGGGATAACGATAAGAGCTCTGGGAGCAGGGCTCAGGGTTTTTTTCGCCCAGTTTATCAAGGGCAGACGTTACAGCGAGCTGGAGATACTGGAAGATATGGAGAATCTGGAGCTCAGGCAGTACGGACAGAAAGGTTTTATCCGGGGAAAACCGCAGGCTCGGGATTTAGAGCTGGCCCGCAGGGGCTTAAAAGAGACAGCCAGAGCTTTAAAAAGCGGCAAATACGGGCTGGTAGTACTGGATGAGGCCACCATAGCACTAAAATATGAGCTTTTTACGCTGGACGAGCTGCTGGAAATTCTGGCAGAAAGGGACAGAGGTGTGGAAGCGGTTGTGACCGGGGGTGGGGCGCCGCCGGAGCTGATCGAAAGCGCCGACCTGGTCACCAGCATGGAAAAGATAAAACATTATTTCGATGAGGGAGTTTCGGCCCGACCGGGCATCGAGAAGTGAAAACGGGCAGCTTCCCTTTTTGCCTTTAAAAGGGAAAGCTGCCCGTTTTTTGCATTTTCATTCTTTAAGGCTTCGATCTCTCTGGCGAATATATTAAGATATTATTCTTCTATATCACTGTCTTCAACCAAAAGTCCCTTATGAGGTTTATCGCTGAGCTCGCCCTCGGGTCCTTCAAACTTTCTGTCCCAGCCGGTAAGGCCGGAGATCAAAAGGACCAAAAGCAGGGCAAAACCGTAAAATACGAAGGGAGTAAGCTGAGTCGGCAGCACCGGATCGACAAAAGCATATTCAGCTGCCTGAGCTTCGATGGTCGTTACCAGCAAAAGCAGACCGCCGCTCCAGGGGAAGACATAACCGAGAGAAGATGTCGGCCCGTCCAAAAAGGCAGCCCGCCGGTAAGGGTGAATTCCATAGGACTCACCCAGTTCTCTTACAAAGGGAGCAGCTGCCACCTCGGCGGCGGTGTTGATGGTGATAACTGTGTTCATGGCGGCAACGACAGCCCAATAGGAAAGCTCCACGCGCCAGAGCATGCCCTTGATATTGCTGCGGGCGAATACCATAATATCGTGCATGGCACCGCTGAGCTGTATCAGATGACCCATGGACACTATCAGCATGACCAGTATAGCGTACTCAACATATCCGGCAATTCCATCGATCAAAGCTCCCGACATGGTCAGTTCTTCAAAATCAAAGTGTACCAGATCACTGAGCGGAGCCAGGCCTAATATGAGGTTCAATATAAAACCGACAGCGATGCCCCAGCTCAAAGATACGATGAGATGATACCCGCTAAAAGCTACAAACAGCACCACGGCAAAGGGTATTAAAAGCCAGAGTCCGGCAGGATCGGCGTATTCAGCAACTATCTCCGCTCCCTCGCCTACAGCAGCTGCGTCCGGAGCTCCGCCCAACCACAGATAGAGAAATATAACAGGTATAGCAGCTATTATTACGTATTTAAAACGATAGCGGACAACTCCAGGGACATCAGTATTCTGTGTTGCCGCCGAGACGATGGTGGTATCGGATATAGGTGCCAGCTTATCGTCAAAGGCAGCGCCGCTGAGAATGGCACCACCCAGAATAACTGGATGCGCTCCAACTGCAATGCCGGCTGGATACATCAGCGTACCAAAGGCTACTGCCGTGCCATAACCGGTTCCCACAGCCGAACAGAAAATAGCGGCCAGAATGAAGGTCAATGTGGTAAAAATAGCGCCCTCCGCGCCGGCGAGTTCAGCCAGCCAGATCAGACCTTCGACCAGACCGCCGGCCTGCAAAACCTCCGAAAACATACCGGCAAAAAACCAGGCAACTATAGCCACAGCACCTATCGTTTGAGTAAAACCTTCCATTACAGCCTGGGCATAGGTATGACCGTCCTGTTTGCAGAGCACCATTCCTACAATTAAGCCGATAACAGCTCCCAGCGAAAGACCGTTGGTGGTAACAACCTCGGTCATGCTGGCTATGATAGCCCAGACGATAAAGAAAAGCATGGGGATGGCTGATCCGAAAGATCCCAGCCTAAAATCGATACTGGTCACCTCATCAACTTCCGGTTCTAACTGAAACTTCTCTTCATCCGCCATATACCAACCCTCCTGTTTTAGTTATTATTTTAATTTTTTATTATTGCGGCTTTTCCACATACTCTTAATATTCCGGCTTTTATGCAATTGTTTTCCCTGCAGCTCACCTCCTTTGCTGGCTTAAACGCAGCAATAGCCCGGAATCAGAAACCGGACAGGATCAATTTTAAAACAGAAAGCGCAGGTTTCAAATCACCGGGCTTATCTTCTTATGCTTTTTATTTGACGGTTTAAGCCTGTGAATTATGTTTGAAAATGGAAATGTTCTTATATTTTCCGGTTTTAAGTATAATATATTTTGAAAATAAAATCAACTTTGATAAAATTTTCACTTTATTGCTTTTTATCCCCTCCGCTCAAGTTTAGTTTTCGGTTATTTTTATGTGGTCGACTGGAAAGCAAAATAAATTTTTGAGAAATAAAAAAGCCCCCGTCAGGGGGCTGATTGAAGTTTATATAGCCGGTATCATTTTGTTTTAGCACAGGGGTTTTGTTATTCTTGAATTCGGTTTACCCGGCGAGCATGCTCTCCAGGAACCAAATTTTCAGATTGTAATAATCTGCCTGTTCTTCCATTTCGCCCACAACATCAAATTCGTCGGCCTCATCTGCTTTTTCTCGGATCTCTACAGCCAGTGATTTCATCTCCCTCAAGTCTTCCAGCACTATTTCTATAACTTCATCATGATCAAATTCGCGCGCTTCAAGTTCTTCAACAGTAGCTTTGTCTGCATAATCTTCCAGTTTAACCAGCGGCATTTCGCCTTTCATTTTTAATATTTCAGCGATTTCATCGTAATAAACGAAAAATTCTTCGTAAACTTCTTCCGTGAACTCATGCAGCTGGACGAATCTAGGACCTACAACATTCCAGTGCAAATTGTGAAGCTTGGAATTAAGTACTGCCAGATTGGAAAGATAGACCTGTAAATCATCGTAGAAATCCATTTTAAATTCCTCCTGTTGTTTTGTTGTTTCATTTATTATCTCATTATCAGAAACTATTACTGATTATAGCATAGTATTTCGGGCCTGTCAATCAGTTTATCCAGGAAATCCTCCTCCTCTGAGTTTTGTACTTGCTATCGCTGATATGATATGATGAAGAAAAAGTAATTTTCCGCTCGCCGGCTGAAGTTCGGCAGCGATATTAAGGGCAGGTGAGCTTTTTGCATCCCCTAATCATCAGATTTTTATTGATTCTGGCAGCAGTAATACTGGACTGGTTTTTGGCCGACCGAGAACCTTTTACTCATCCTGTGGTCTTGATAGGCAGGCTGATTGAATGGCTTGAAAAAAAGCTGGTGGAGGAAGGACCTTTAGAGAGGAGTATTCCCGCCGGCTTATTTATAACAGCAGCTACCCTTATCGCTGCGGGTGGTCTCACCTACTTTCTTGTGCGGATCACCCTGGCCCTCCATCCGCTGCTGGGAGCCTTTTTCGCTCTTTACATATATTATACTGGCCTGGCCGCCGGATCATTGGCCCGGGAAGGACGAAAACTGGCAGAAAGTCTGGCCGAAGGCCGGCTGGAGGAAGCCCGTGAGCGGGCCGATATGCTCATAACCCGTGATGCTGAGCGGATGAATGAGGAAGATCTGAGCAGGGCCGGAATCGAAACAGTAGCCGAAAATCTCAATGATGCCGTCATAGCTCCTCTTTTTTACGGGCAGATTTTCGGGCCCACCGGTGTCATACTCTACAAAGCCATAGATACGCTCGATTCAATGCTGGGCTACAAAAACAGCCGCTATATAAAGCTGGGACGGGCAGCGGCCAAAATCGACGATCTGGCTTCCTGGCCGCCGGCCCGGATGACGGCGATTGTGCTGGTGATCGCCTCGCTCATGCCCGGTTATAGCGCCCAGAAAAGCCTCACCACCCTGCGCAAAGATGCCCGCAAAACCTCCAGTCCCAATGCGGGTTATCCCGAGGCGGCTATGGCAGGGGCTCTTAAAGTCAGGCTGGGCGGCCCCGATTATTATTTCGGCGAGCTGGTGGAAAAACCCTATCTGGGCGAAAGCAACCGCCCCTGTACTCCGGCCTCGCTCCGGCGGGCGGTAAAGCTTATCTACATAACCGAAATACTCTTTGTGCTGGCAGCGGGCTCTATCGGTCGTTTTTTGGCTGCCACCCCGTTTTTGAGCTGATAGGGCCGGCTGAGAGCAGGAAAAATTGCAATCTGACTATCAGGAGGCAAACCGATAATGAATATAAGGCACGGCGGCGACATCTATAAATATGAGAGGGATCTGATCGATTTCAGCAGCAATATAAATCCCCTGGGGCCTCCTCAGGCTCTGGAGAAGGTTTTCAACTCCGACTGGCAGCAGATCACCCGCTATCCGGACAGAGAGTACCGCCGGCTGAGAGAAATGCTGGCGGAAAAACACGATATCGAGCCGGAGGGAGTGGTGGTCGGCAACGGGGCCATCGAGCTCATCTATCTGGTGGGTCGACTTTTAGCCGACAGTTCAGCTGTGATTCCAGAACCGACTTTCTCGGAGTATGCTCATGTGCTGGATATAAACGAAGGCAGGATAGAACGGGTGCTGCGTGACCCTGGAAAGGGATTTCGGCTGCCGCTAAAATCACTGCGCCGGAAGCTGAACCGGACCGCAGCAGTCTTTCTCTGCCGGCCGAACAATCCTGCCGGTGAGCTCATTCCCCGCCAGAAGCTGGACCGCGAGCTGCCCCGGGACAGGCTGATCATCTCCGATGAATCCTTTCTGGATTTTCTGCCCGAAGATGAGGAGGAAACGCTGACAGAATGGCTGCCCGAACACGACAGGCTGGTGGTGCTGCGCTCGGCCACCAAATTTTATGCTCTGCCCGGACTCAGGCTCGGTTATGCTCTTACCACGCCGGAGCTGGCCGCCAGAATGCGCCGGCATCAGATAACCTGGTCGGTAAATGCTCTGGCCTGCGCGGCCGGCCGGATCATCTACGGACAAAAGAGCCAGGGTGATTTTCAAAAACGATCCCAGCGCTGGCTTGCCCGGGAGCAGGAATATCTCCGCAGCCGGCTGGAGCAGATCACCCATTTTGAGCTATTCCCGGGCCGGGCCAACTTTTTACTGCTCAAAATCAGACATGAGCAGTTCACGGCGAAAAAGCTGAACGAGAGAATGCGTCAGCGGGGACTTTTGATCAGGGAGGCGGACAGCTTTAGCGGTCTGGACGAAAGTTACTTCCGGGTGGCGGTAAAATCGCGCCAGGCTAACGATAAACTGATCGCCGCCCTCACCTCTGCTGTGGGCGAATCCGAGAACGGAGGAGAATATTCATGATTCCCGCTTCTGAGCTGAACCTCAGAGATTCTTTGAGATCGATCGATCGGCCGGTGGACCTGGCCATGCCGGCAAGCCTGGGCGAGATATGTCAGGGGATTCACCGGGGACGGGAACAGCTGGCCTCCTATGCCGTCGATATATACAACCGGATGATCTTCTGTCCTGGCTGTCTTGCCGAACTTTCCGGGGTCGATGAAGCCGGAGCGGCGGCCGACCGGCCGCAAAAACCCGGGCCGATGGGAAATGCAGGCGCGGCCGGCGATCCTCCCAGGCTCCATTATTATCAGCTTTTGCCCTCTGCCGGGCCTGGGAGGAAGCTCAGGGCGGCAGCCGGCCCGCTGCCCGCCAAGCTGAAAAAACTCTACCGCCAGCATTTAACGCTGAGAGGCAGCGCCGGCCTGCCCGAGCGCTTCAGCATCCTGCATATATGCCGCATTCCGCTCAGCCGCGGGATGGGCAGCAGCACGGCCGATCTAGCTCTATTGAGCGCCGGGCTGGCCGCCCTGAGCGGCCGCCGCCTGTATCCGGGCGAGCTGGCCCGCCGCCTTACGGCCGTAGAGCCCACCGACAGCGTTATCTTCCCGGAGATAACCATCTTCGAACAAAACCGGGCCACGGGCTGGCAGAGGCTGGAAAACCTCGCGGATGATCTCAGGGTTTTGGCCCTGGGTCTGCCCGGCAGCATCGATACTGTAGCCGGCCGCCGGGGGCGGAAAACTCCTCCGGAGATCGACCGGGCCTTCTGGCTTTTGCACAGAGCTTTAAAAGAGAAAAAAGCCGAACTTTTGGGGCGAGCCGCCCTGGTGAGCGCTGAAAGCTGGCAGGACCGGCTCGATTATCCCGGGCTGGAAGATCTGATCGAACTGGCTCTATCTCGGGGTTCTTTGGGAGTGAATATAGCTCACAGCGGCAGATTCGCAGGAGTGATTTTTCGGCCCGGAGAGCTAAACCGGGAAAAATTCCGGCAGGATCTCGGCCGCAGAGGGCTCACCGCCTGCTATTCTTTTAAAGCTGAATACAGCATCGTTCCCGGCGGAATCAGAGATTTGACCGCAGAGTAAAGTTACATAGAAAAAGCCCCGGCTGAGACCGGGGCGGAAGCGATATCCTCTGCGGTTTAAATTTTCAGCTTTATTCCGGCCTCTTCATCGGCCGACTTCACTTCTTTTTAGCTTAACAGCAAATTTAGAAGCTCACCTCATAATTTTCCAGGCTATCCCTGCTGATGCCCACCCTGATGGTTTTGCGGGGGTTGACCAGCTGACAGATCTCGACCTCGCCGGCTATGCTCAAAAGCGAAACTATATCCGGACGCTCAAGCGGTATTCTCTCCTCCAGGAAATCGTAGATCTCCTCCAGCCCCAGATCTATCGCTTTCTCGAGATCTTCATGCGAGGTTATCGCATACCAGTAATCTTCATCCTTCAGCATGGGCCATCTGCGGCTTTTATCCTTGATGAGCTCCAACCGCAGGGTGATCTCGCCGCCTATCTCAACCCCGCAGATGGAAACCTCACCATCACCCATTAAAGCATGCATATCGCCCAGAGAAATTTTTCCTGACTCTTCAAAAACCGGCAGATAAAGCGAGCTGCCGGCGGTCAATTTCTTGATGTCCATATTGCCGCCGTGTCGGCCCGGATTGCCGGTATCTATCCTCTCATCTGCCGGCATGGTGCCCAGCACACCGATCATGGGATCGATTTCCAGGCGGATATCTTCGTTAAAGACAGCCTCACCGTCTTCGATCGGAATCAGGCGGGTGGTAGCCTCCTCCAGCATATCACCATAACAGCCCGCATCGGGTATGGTAACCATAGCGCCCTGATCGTCCAGCTCAATATTCTCGATATCGATCTTGAGGATATCTCCCGGCTCAGCTCCCGTTATCCCGATAGGCCCGGTGGCAGGAGCCAGTTTATCCCAGTCCAGATCATCCAGCGTATCCTCGGGCGAGGTTATCTCCTCGTTAAATCCATCCCGCACCGAGACCCTGACCTGTTCTCCAGGTTTTATCTTCTCGATCACCTCAAGTCCGGGTTCAAAATCGAAGATAACCTCTTCTCTGCCTATCTCTTTCATCAAAATCCCCCCTCGAATATTTGATATTACAACAGCGCCTAAAATAAATGACAAAAAAATTATTATCTTCATAATTTATGATAACAGAATACTACAATCAGCACAAACAAAACAACTTCCTTCAAAGATCAATACAATGCAGCTTTTGAGCCAGACAGCCGGCCGTCTCGGAAAAATAATCAGCTCCGAGCAAAATTTCCTCATCGCAGGAATTGGTCACAAAAAGCGGTTCGACGAGCACTGCCGGCATAGCAGTTTTCCTCAGCACATAAAGTCTTTTGCTCTTTTTTATTCCCCGGTCGGGCATCCCCCAGAGTCGGATAAGCCCGGTCTGTATTTCTTCAGCCAGTTTTTCTCCCTTTTTGCTGCCGGGATAAAAAAAGGTCTCACAGCCCCGGGCGCTTCCGCAGTGAAAGCCGTTGTGATGCAGCGAAATAAAAAGATCGGCCGACCAATCCCCGGCATTTTTGACTCTTTTTGATAGTTTCATATTGTAATCGCCGCTTCTCAGCAGCAGAGGATCATGGCCCAGACTCAAAAGCCGGGAAAAAAGTTCTGCACCAAGCTCAAGATTAAGCTTTTTTTCCTCTGTCCTCTTCCCCACCGCTCCCGCATCCCCGCCGCCGTGTCCTGGATCGATAGCGATCCTCCTGCCCATTTTATTATTCCCCCTCACAAATTATTTCATCAAGTATATCAGGACCGACCTGCTCCCGCAATGACGGCTGTTATCACATTTTCTCACTTTTATGCGTTATATATGCCATAACTTTTACCCTTCTCGGACAGAATTATCACATTTTTACGCTATAATTTGTAGTGAAGAGGATAAAAAAATAACTCATATACAGGAGGTATTAATCATGAAAGCAGCTAAAGTTCTGGCTCTGGTTCTGGTCCTTTCGCTGGTGGTTATTGGGGCAGCAGCCTGTGGTGTGCCGGAAGAGGACGAATTCGAAGATGACATGGAAGAAGATGACTTTGGCCTGCAGCAGAATATCGTAGCAGAAGAGGTAGTCGAGGCAGATCACGCTCCTGAACTCGATATAGTTCTCGGTTAAATACCTCGTTAAGTACAGAATTTAAGGACCTCTGTTAAGGATTATCGTAATTTTGAGGCGGGATCTGGACACCCCCTCTGAGGAGCGGCTCCGAGGAGGGGGGTTTCGTCCCGCCTCAAGGACATTATCTCTAAGGCAGAGTGAAAATTTAAACTATAAAAGCTCCAATATTTTGATCCAACCTTTAAGGAGGCTAACTATCGACATCAGAAAAACACTTATCGCAGCACTCATCGCAATCGGACTCACAGCCAGCCTGGGACTCGGTGTTCAGGCTCAGACTGCAGAAGCAGATGTAGCAACTATTGATATGCAGGAAGTTCTGATGGCTCATCCTGCCATCCAGGATGCTCAACAGCAGCTGCAGGAAGAGCAGATGGAAATGATGGCTGAGCTCGAAGATATGGGCGAAGAAGAAGCAGCCGGTCAGCAGCAGGAGATGCAGCAGGACCTGGAAATGCTCCAGCAGGACCTGATGGAATCGGCCATGGACGAAGCTGCTGAGGATATCGACGAAGTCGCTCAGGATCTGGGCTATGAGGTTGTTCTCGATCAGGAAGGCGTAATTACCGGCGAGGACGAGCTGAATCCTGAAAATATCACCGAAGACGTAATGGACGAGCTCGATATAGAAGCCGAAATGCCGGATGAGATGGAGATGCAGCAGTAAACAAAAAATATGGAATGACCTGCCGACTTCAACCATAATAGAATAAAAAGCAGAATTTTTTGGGCCCGGTTTGCGCCGGGCCTTTTGATATTTCTTAAAAATTTTATCTCAACTGTTCATTCGATGCTAACGCAGGCCCTTGTCAGAGAGAGTTGAAAGTTTTATAATAGTTGCATATCGGCGCACCGCGGGTAAGCCCCAGAAAGATTGGCGACCGGGGAGGAGGGAATAACATGGAGGAGCTGCTCACGCTGGTCAGCAGTCACGGCTTCCCCATGGTGATGTCGGTCTATCTGCTGGTCCGCTTTGAACAACTGATCCGTGGACTCAAGGAGTCAGTGGATTCGCTCTCGCTTCTGGTGGCAGTTCAGAGTGAAAACCAGGCGGGAAAAACCACGGAAGGCGGACCGCCGTCCGACCGCGGCTGATCTCAAAAAGCTGGAGGTGACCCGGTATGAAAAAGGATGGTGATTGTCGCAGGATTAAAATTTTCAGAATAGTTGCAAAAATGGCCCTGAAGTTAACCACAATCCTGAAAGGAAAGGAGTGAAAGCGGTGAGCTACATCGTAAGCTGCACGGATTGCGGACACAGAAGTCTCATCGAAGCAGCCGGCCCGAAAGAAGTGGCAGCAGCAGCCTGTCCTATCTGCAGCCGGGGGGAGAGCCTCAAAGCTGAATATCGAGCTGAGGATATGCTGCCGACTCCCGAGGAGATAGCCAGGATGTTCAGCCTCGATAAAGGGGTTTAAGATATTTAATCCCGCGGCCGGTGCCGATCTTTAAAAACATTTTAAATCCGGCAGGCCCCGCGTCTGCCGCAAAAAACCAAAAAGGAGAGAAACCTAAATGCCAAAAGTAAACGGACCTCTTTTCTCGATGGAAGCTTCGGGCAAATTCGCCGACTCGCTTGTATTTTACAAATGGAATGGAATAAATGTCGCCCGCCGCCACGCAGTTCCCGGAGGCGACCCCACTCCTGAACAGGAAGCCATCAATGAGAAGTTTTCACAGGCTGTAAAACTTTACCGCCATCTCAATGCCGCCGACAGAAATGCCTGGAAAAAACGGGCTGCCGGCCGACCTCTTACCGGTTTTAACCTGTTCATGCAAAAAGCAATGCAGGCGATGACCGCCGAAGGCGAAAGCGATTTCAACCTGATCAGCGGAGTCGATATCATCCCGACAGATTCCGACAGCGTTGAGGTCAACCTGAGAGTTCATTATCCTGCTCTAATCAGGGCTCAGCTGGGTCTGGAAGGTGGAGCCTTCGTGGAAACCATCGAGATAGGTCCGGAGGAGTTTGAGGAAGAAAATTCTGAGGCTTCCTTCGTTATCGAAGATCTCGAGCCGGGTCAGAGCTATAGCCTGCGCCTGGTGCAGGAAGAACAACAGGCAGGTTCCGGGGAGGATCCCTACGAGGATATAATCATTGCCGGCGAAACTGGTGATTACAACTTCAGCACCGTTTAGAAAGGGGGATACAGATATGGCTCTGGTCAACGGTCCGCTTTTTTCTCTGCAGGCTTCGGGCAAATTCGCTGATGAGCTGATATTCTCGCAGTGGCGCGGACTCAATATCGTCAGAAAAAAGCCGCAGCCTCCCCGCCCGCAGCCCGCTGCTGAACTGACCCTTCAGCAGAAGAAATTCCGAAAAGCAGCCGAAGCTTACCGCCGCCTGAATCCTGCTGAAAAAAAGAAATGGCGGGAAAAAGCTGTCGGACGCCCCCTGACCGGCTACAACCTCTTTCTGAAAGATTATATTTCCGAAGAGGACGAGGCCGATAATGGAGATAAAACGGAAAAATTATGGCAGGATCCGCTGTCAGGCTATGTCTCAGCCGTCGAATTGATCGAGCAAAAACCGGAAAAAGTTACTCTGGGAATAGCCACCACAGCCAGTGAAGATATTCTGCTCGCCTGGGGAGAGGAAGGCAGCCCGGCGGCAGACTGGCAGATCCTGCCCGCCGAGACCGCTGAAGATGGCTATCTGGAGACAACAATTTCAGGTCTTTATCCAGACAGCAGCTTCTGGCTTAAGCTGGGCGGTGAGCTAATCGAAACAAAACCGCCTGCAGAAGCTGAGGTCGAGTTAAGCGGTGATAAGGAGTTAAAAGCTGATGAGGTCAGACTAATCATCGGCATAGTCGACAGCCTCGGCCGGGAGGCAGTAAACATCGAGCGGGTAACAGCCCATATTGAACTGCCCCGGGAATTTCAGGAGGAAGTCTCTCTCACTTTAACTTTTTCCGATTCCCGGCCGGATTGCCGTTACCGGATTTACGCTCTCTCGCTGGCAGGAGAAGCCGAACTGGAAAGACTGGCCGAAGGCGAAAAAAGTCCCCTGATAGTCGAAACAAGACCTGGAGACTGGGTGCTTGCGGGAACGGAGGTGGGGGAATGGCTTAATGGCCTTTCTGACAGCCTTGAAATACCCACAGCTGTATCCAGACCCCTGCTTTTTAACACCGACCAGGCCTAAAAAGACTGGCAGGATAAATATCAGCATATGAATAAATACAAACCCGCCGGCAGGTTGAATTCGTTCCCGGCGGGTTTTCCTTTTCTTTACTCCTCTCGCTGCCTCTGATATAATTGAAACGCACATCAAATATAGCAAATTTAACGGAAAGGATGATCAAATATGAGCGATAAAGAAAGCAAACTGGGTTCGAGCAGAATCGACTTCGACCGCCGGGAGATGCCTGTTTTGACCGGCCTCAAGCAGGAATGGAGTCAGAAAAAGCCTCTTGAGGGCAGCAAAATCTCCTGCTGTTTACATATCACCACAGAAACAGCCGTCCTGATGGAAACTCTGGCGGCCGGCGGCGCCGAAGTCAGGCTCTGTGCTTCCAATCCTCTCAGCACTCAGGACGATGTTGCTGCCTATCTCAACGAAAAAGGACTCACCACCTACGGCCAGCGCGGCGAATCTCAGGAGAGTTTTTACCGCAATATAGAGAAAACTCTTGAGCACGGACCTGATGTACTAATAGACGATGGCGGCGATATGACCACCACCTTTATGGAAGATCAGGGCCCCGATTATGAAGGTTTTTGCGGTGTCTGCGAGGAGACGACCACCGGTATCAACCGGCTGAAAGCGATGTCACAGGCCGGAGAACTGCCTTTTCCTGCCGTGGATGTAAACGGCAGTCAGATAAAACATCTTTTCGATAATTATTACGGCACCGGGCAATCGAGCATAACAGGAATTCTCAGAGCCACCAACCGCATGCTAGCAGGCCGGGATGTTGTGGTTGTTGGCTACGGCTTCTGCGGTGAAGGAGTAGCGCGGGATGCCGACGGCTTGGGAGCCAGGGTTCACGTCGTGGAAAGCGATCCTGTGCGGGCTTTAAGAGCCGGGATGGACGGATTTAACGCTGTCACCATGGATGAGGCCGCCGAAATCGGTGATATTTTCGTCACTGCCACCGGCAACAAGCACGTCATCGACGGCGAACACATAGCTGCCATGTCGGATGGGGCCATTCTGGCCAACGCCGGACATTTCAACGTGGAGATAAACCTGGACTGGGTAAGAGAGAATGCTGTAAATCAGAGCCGGGTGAACGAACACACGGTGGAGTTTGAGCTTGATACGGGCAAAAGCGTCCATGTAATAGCCGAAGGCCGGCTGGTCAACCTCTGCGCCGGCGAGGGTCATCCCGCCAGCGTTATGGACATGAGTTTTGCCGGACAGGCGCTCTCGGCCGAATGGCTGCTCAGCCAGGCCGGAGAACTGGATGCTGAAGTCCACTCAGTGCCCGAAGAGATAGATAAACGCATTGCCACCCTGAAGCTGAAAAGTCTGGGCATGGCCCATCAGCCCCTGACCGAAGAACAGATCGAATATATGAACAGCTGGCAGGAAGGTACTTAATCTTAAAACTGAAAAAATAAAATAGCAGGTTCGGGGAAAGTTTTTCCGGCATCATACAAATTGCCTCCCCTGAACCTGCCTTCTCTGTGGTTACTTCTCTGTGTTTAATATTTCTCTTAATTTAAAAATTCTCTTCTATAACTTCGATCGCCTGCCTTCCATTCTCGGCATAAGCTCCCTCAAGCCAGTCGGCCACGGTATCCAGATTGTCCTCTATCCATTCCTCTGCTATCTTTTCCATCTCACGGTCTTCCTGGTCGTATTCAAAAACCCATCTGCTCTGATGATCCGATTCAATCTGGAAATTCTCCAGAATTTGATAGAGCTGAGGAGCTCTCTCCTGAAGATCAGGATGAACCAGGTTTTCGATCACCGAACTGTCCTCTCCCCAGATATTTTTGGGATCATCGAGGTATTCAACATCTAAAAGCACGTTCATCCAGTGCGGCTGCCAGCCGGGAAAGATTATCCATTCCTCATCCTCTATTGCCTGTTCTGCTTCGGCCACGGTGGCGGGCCAGTCGGCATTGACTATTTCCCAGCCCTCCAGACCGTAAATATCCTCTTCTACAGCCCGGGTGAGAATTTCATCAGCACCCTCTCCGTGAGCACCAGCATGCAGAGTGTGATCAAATTTTTCAGCGTGTTCTGCTATATCGCTGTGACACTGCACACCCGCCTCATAAACGTATTCGGGCACAGCTGACATGTAAACGGCATCATCGAGCTGGGTGGAGATGACTTCATATCCTTCCTCATGACCTTCCCGCATACCTGCTTCTTCCGGCATCCAGGAGCCCAGATAAAAATCGATTTCCCCCTGAGACATTCCTTCATAGATCATCGGCTGACCCAGAAATTCCGTCTCAAAATCATAGCCGAGCGTTCCCAGCACCTGTCTTATAACTTCATTTTTCACCTGAATTCCAGGCCAGGAACCTTCAGCTATAACGTAAGTATCATCATACTCGGCCAGCTCTTCCGCCCCCGCCTGCAGTGAGATAAGAGGAAAGGTCAACGCCAGAATCACCACCAGCAGAGAAATCAAAAGATAATTATGAGTGCGCATATAAACTCCTCCTCAATATGGAAATAATAGATAAATTAAAATAAATATAGGATTAAACTGAACATATATCAGCTAATCAGCTCTCAATCTGTCACAGAGCTGCTTATTATTATAGAACAAATATTAAAGCAAATATCAAGGCTGAGACGGGGATTTAAACATGATTATAGAAGCTATTATATTGGCAAATTTAAGAAAAAAGCCATAAAAAAATTACCCCCTCCACCGGGAGGGAGTGAAATTTTTTCAGCATCTGTGTTCCGGTTATTTAATTGATTGCGCGCTTGCGCGCTGCTATGTTGAAATTAAGTGTTCGATGATTTCTCCGGTCTAATTTTTAGGAAAAGAAGGAACCTCGGACTTGTTTTCAGCGGCCGCCAGAATCTCGACCACCCTATTTACCTTATCGAAATCAAACTGGGTGAGATCTTCTCCTCTTTGGAGAGCAAGATAAATCTGATCGAAGGTTTCATAATCCAGCCCGAATTCTTCGGCATCGGTGGCTCCTTCTTCTCCTCCCTGCAGTCCGCCGGTCGGGGGTCTGTTAATTATTTCATCCGGCACGCCGATTCTCTCAGCCAGCTCCCAGACTTCAGTCTTGAGCAGATCGCCAAGGGGTCTCAGATCAGTTCCGCCATCGCCATAAAGGGTGAAATAACCGGATACAATCTCGCTCTTATTGTTCGTACCCATAACCACATAATTTTTGGATTCGGCCACATAATAAAGAGCCATCATCCGCATCCTGGTCTGAATATTCTGATCGGCACAATCGGGCGTATTGATAGCTGTCTGCGGATAGCAGCCTCTCTCTACTTTTTCTATATCTAAAGAGTGGAATGTCTTTTCGATCTGATCGTTCACATCTTTGAGATTGAGCGTCAGCGTATTGATATCGAACTCCTCGGCCAGCATCTGCGAATATTCCATATCCTTGCTCACGGTACCGCTGGCGGGCAGCATAACTCCCAGACAGTTATCGCCAAAAGCTCTTTGGGTCAGCACTGCGGTCGTGGAGGAGTCTATGCCGCCGCTCAGACCAACTACGGCACCATCACAATCTCTTGCGGCAACTTTCCGCTGGATCCAGTCGACTATTTCATCTTCGATTCCCTCTCTCAGCATAAATTAACCTCCTATTTCGGCTGTATTGGTTTTTCTTTCAGATTTTTTTACGCCGCCGTATCCTGTTTTTGCCGGCAGCTGCCGCCCGCTTTTTAGAGCCTATGAACAAAACCGCCAGCAAAAAGCTTTTTGGCAGAGCAAAAATGGCTTAAAATGAGCTAATCTATCTTAATTTTTGCTGATTAACAGCACAGCCTTTATAATTATAAATCAAATAATTGGCGGTATGTCAAGTGTCAAATATGGGGCCGCTAAAGAATAAGCGAAAAAAAAGTTTCCGGGCAAACTTGACAGGAATAATTCCACATGTTATATTTGTAAAAAGTCAATTTGTGCAGTGTAACTTCGGATAAAATAAAATAATATGCTTATCGAGAGTGGTGGAGGGACTGGCCCTTTGAAGCCCGGCAACCGGCAGAGCCTCGCAAACTCTGTTTGGTGCCAAATCCTGCAGGAGCATATCCTGAAAGATAAGCGGTGCTAACACACCTCTTCCTTTCAGGAAGGGGCTTTTTTAATGAGTAAATTACCCAATTTTATCCAGCTTATTTTATCCAGCTTCAAATACAGCTTTTCTTACAGCAAAGGAGGAACCCGACGGTGAAAAAACATATCAGCATAGGGCTTATGGGTCTGGGTACTGTAGGCACCGGCGTTTTTAAGCTTTTGAACGATGGAGTTGAGGAGGATTTAGTTCTGGGTGAGCATAATCAGTACAGCATCGAGAAGGTTTTAGTAGCTCATCCTGAAAAATCCCGCGAAGTCGAGGTGAAAGAGAAGGAAATCACCGACGATCCCGATGAGCTTCTCGATGATCCCGGATTAGATGTAATAATCGAGCTGATCGGCGGTATAAAACCAGCCCGTCAATATATAAGCCGGGCGCTGGCAGCCGAAAAACACGTCATTACCGCCAACAAGGATCTTTTAGCCCGACATGGGGACAAGCTGCTCGAAAAAGCTGCAGAAAACGGCGTCAAACTTCTCTTCAGCGCCAGTGTAGCAGGGGGAGTGCCCGTTATAGAGAATTTAAAGCGGATTACGGGTACTGACCGGGTCGATGAGATAGCCGGTGTGATCAACGGAACCACCAACTATATCCTATCGCAGATGGCCCGGGAAGAGGCCGATTTCGATAATGTACTTGCCAGAGCTCAAAAACTGGGATATGCCGAATCTGATCCCTCCAGCGATATAACCGGCCGCGATGCCGTCTACAAGCTAACCATCCTGGCTTCTTTGGTCTTCGGGGGCTGGGTGGACTGGGATAAAATTCCCCGCACCGGCATCGAGAATATATCATCTGCAGATCATCATTGCGCCAAAGCTCTTGGATATTCCTTCAAGCTTTTCGCTTTAGCCCGCCGCCACAAAAAAGGGCTTGAGCTTAGAGTTCAACCGACCATGATACCCAGAGATAAGCTTTTAGCCGATGTGGACGGAGTTAATAATGCGGTCAAAATTGTCAGCCCGCTTCACGATAATCTCACGTTCGCCGGTCCGGGGGCAGGACGCTTTCCCACCGCCAACACGGTGGTCAACGATCTTTTAAGCCTCTATGAGGAGGATCTCGAAGCCGGGCTGGAAAAACTGCAGGAAAAAGCTTTAAACGACAGCAGCAGCCTTCTTGACCGCGATGAGTTCGTTTCCCGCTATTATCTGCGCTGGCCTTTAAAAGATCCCGAAGAACAGAAAAAACAGCTGGAAGAATTTTTTGCTGATCATGAACTGCCCCTGCAAAAAACAGCAGAATTTAACTCTCAGCTCAATTCTCTGGCAGCTGTCACCGACCGCTGCCGAACCGAAAAGCTGGAAAATCTGCTGAATGAGCTGGAAAAAAAGACCGACTATGAAAGACCGGCAGCTCTTTACAGAGTCCGTTAAAATATTTTAGCTGAACCCGTTTTTAAAACCAATTTATTTAAAATCCATCGATCACTAACACAAATCAAAAATCAACAGGAAGGGGAAATCAAAATGAGTGAAGAAAAAGATCAAGCAAAAGAAGAAAAAGGTTTTCAAACAAAAAGCGTACATGCAGGCCAGGATCCTGATCCCGCCACTGGCTCGCGGGCTGTACCAATATATCAGACCACCTCTTATGTATTTGAGGACACCGATGAGGCGGCCGATCTTTTTGCTCTGGATAAGCCCGGGAATATTTATTCCCGCATTATGAACCCCACCAATGCTGTCTTCGAAGAACGGGTTGCTGATCTCGAGGGCGGAGTGGGAGCTTTAGCCGTAGCATCGGGTCAGTCGGCTGAGACCATCTCGATTCTTAACATCACTCGAGAAGGCCAGAACATCGTCAGCGGCAGCTCGCTGTACGGCGGCACCTACAATCTTTTTGCCCATACGCTGCCCAAATACGGTATCGAGGTTAAATTCGCCGATTCCAACCGGCCGGAAAGCTTCAAAGAACATATCGATGAGGATACCAGAGCTCTTTATCTGGAAACCATCGGCAATCCCCGGCTGGACGTGCCTGATTTAAGCCGGGTGGCTGAAATAGCTCATCAGCACGATCTGCCCCTGATAGTCGACAATACCTTTGCCACCCCCTACGTCTGCCGCCCTCTAGAGCATGGAGCCGACATAGTCATCCACTCGACCACCAAATTTATCGGCGGCCACGGCACCTCCATCGGCGGCATCATCGTCGACGGCGGCAGTTTCGACTGGGAAGCCGGCGATTATCCCGAACTGAGCGAGCCCGATCCCAGCTATCACGGCATAGTTTACACCGACAGGTTTGAGGAGGCCGCTTATATATATAAAGCCAGAGTTCAGCTGCTGCGGGATTTGGGCAGCTGTCTGAGCCCTTTCAATTCTTTTCTCTTTCTGCAGGGGCTTGAGACGCTGGGACTCAGAATGGAAAAACACTGCAGCAACGCCCTGGAAGTGGCCGAATTTCTGCAGGCAAGCGATAAGGTGTCCTGGGTCAATTATCCCGGCCTCGAAGACCATATGACCCATGATACAGCCGACAGGTATTTAGAAAACGGTTACGGTGCCGTTTTGACCTTCGGCGTCAAAGGAGGCCGACAGGCCGGTATCGACTTTATCGAAAATCTGGAGCTGATCTCTCATCTGGCCAACGTCGGCGATGCCAAGACCCTGGCCATTCATCCTGCCAGCACCACCCACCAGCAGCTCACCGAAGAAGAACAGGAAAAATCAGGGGTGACTTCTGATATGATCAGAGTTTCGATAGGTATCGAGGATGCCGGAGATATAATAGCCGATCTCGAACAGGCGCTGGCAGCCGCTGCCAGCTAAATGTCATATTTTAAAACTTTGCAAAGGGGTTTTTAGCAATGCCAGTAAAAATTCATTCCGATCTGCCTGCATATGATCTGCTCAGAGAAGAAAACGTATCGGTAATTCCCCGGGAGACCCGGATGGCTGATATGCAGAGAATAACCGAGATGCCGGAGCTGAACTTTCTTGTGCTCAATCTGATGCCGAACAAAATTATAACGGAGACTCAGATTCTGAGGCTTTTAGCCGGCACTTCTTTTCAGGTCGAAGTGGATTTTCTCTTCCCCGACAGCTACGAACCTGAAAATGTGGAGAAGGAGCATCTGGAGCGCTTTTACAGCAGTTTTTCTGAGGTAAAGCATAAAAATTACGACGGTATGATTGTGACCGGCGCACCTATCGAAACTCTTTCTTTCGAAGAGGTCGATTACTGGCAGGAATTTACCGAAATAATCGACTGGAGTTTTCAAAACGTAATCTCCACGCTTTTTATCTGCTGGGGTGCTTTTGCCGCATTTTATCACCATTACGGCATAGAAAAGCAGGTGCTGGAAGAGAAGTTGTTCGGGGTTTATCCCCACGAAGTTCGCGGTCCCGGCCGCGATATAGTCCGCGGATTTTCCGGGGAAGTAATGGCTCCCCATTCCCGTTATGCCCGGGTCGATGAGGAAGATATAAAAGCCCATAAAGAGCTGGAAATTTTGCTGCATTCCCAAAAGGCCGGTGCTCATCTGACAGCCAGACACGATCGGCGCCAGATCTTTCAAACCGGACATTTTGAGTACGATGCGGGAACTTTAAAACAGGAATTCGAACGGGATCGGCGCAAAAAGATCGATATAGATATACCGGAAAATTATTTCCCCGAGGATGATCCCGGGCGCGAACCGCAGATGAGCTGGCGCAAACCGGGACAGCAGTTTTACCGCAACTGGCTTTATCATTATATCTATATCCAAAAAACCCCCAGCAAACACGCCGGCAATGTCTTTGCGGTGAAAAAGTAACCCCTGACGGCCTCAGCTGTCTCCGGACAGGGGTAAAATCGGTGATTGAAAGTGGTTCTAAAGCTTTAAAATCCTGATATTGAAAAACCAAATAAATCGCCGATATAGGTATTTAAACTGCTTCAAAAGGCTTAGAAGTCCTTTTAAAGCATCACAGTAGGCCAGGAGGGAGTTCAACCATTTGCAAAAATTCCAGTCCTGGTCTATAATAAATTTAAAGATAGTGAACAAATTAACTATCAATCAGCAGGATTTGAAAGTGCTGACGGGGTAATAAGGCGCTTTAAAGGGTTAAAAACGGGCTTAGCCGCCGAAAATGATATTTTATTAACATAAAAGAACCATTATGGCGGCATTTGGGCCCTTCAATCATAGATTTTGCCTATATTTTTTCTATATTTTTTGCCTTTTTATGTGATTATAATTACAATCTGGGGAGCTGATAACCATGTTAAAGTCCAAACCCCTATTAATTATCTTTCTGGCATTGGCTGTTTCTCTAATGATAATCCCCACCCAGCAGGTTATGGCAGAGACAGCGTCAGAAGTGGAACTGGCCGATGAAAATCTAAAAAGGGCAGTCCTGTCCGAGCTGGAAAAAGATGAGGGGCCTGTTACCGCTGAGGAAGCTGCCGGCCTGGAACAGCTCAGACCCGGCTCCGCTGATATAGAGTCACTCGCCGGTCTGGAAGCCTTTACCTCGCTGAGAAGAATCGAGCTGGAGGGTAATCACATAGAAGATCTCGAACCGCTGGCCGAACTGAGCGAACTGGAATGGTTGAATTTCCAGGATAATGAGATCACGGACATCAAACCGCTGGCCAGGCTGGATAATTTGAAGTTTCTCTACCTGAACGATAACGAAATCGAATCACTCGAGCCTCTTTCCGGGCTGAGAAAACTGCGCCTGCTGGAAGCCGAAGGCAATCGAATCGAAGACATTTCACCGCTGGCAGCAGAAAACGAACTCAGAGTCATCAAACTTGAGAACAATAAAATAGCCAATATCGAACCGGCAGCTGAACTGGAAAAAGCTGTCATATTGAGCCTCGGCCACAACAGAATAGCAGACATAGATCCTCTCGCAGAACTGAATGAGGTAAAAATACTCAATCTGCACGATAATGAAATCAATGATATTTCTCCTCTGGCTGAGATGAATAAGATCGAAAAGCTCAGCATATGTCAAAATCAGATAGAGGACGCCGATCCTCTACAGTATCTGGATAATTTAGAGGAGTTCACCAAAGAAATATCCGGTTAATCATATTAATCATAAATTGATACTGGTCATAACACTGGCCAGAACGAAGTGATTTCCTGCCCGGCAGAGAAAATCCCCCCCTGTGGCAGCAGGGGGGGATCCCAGGCAGCTGGCAGGATTTATACCTCTCTTTTCTCTCCCTGCGGGGTTTTTAACCCCGCTTTTTTCTTTTTTGCGAACCGCCTATCAGTTTAGCGCCCACCTTACAGGCCAAGCTGCCGGGCAGACAATATTTTAAGGCCTTGAGGAGATAAACCATGTCTCCCGGCCGGGGATCGCGAGAAAGCTGAAAACGCTCGCTCTCACCTGGCAGAACATAGATCACATGAAGGCCCTCGAGTTCCTCCTCCCCGTAAACTTTGTAATCGGGATCTTCATCGGCCGCGGCATGGGCCCTTTCCAGAAGTTTATCGCGCTCTCCATATATCAACGCGTCAGTGGAACAGGCTTTAACGCAGGCCGGCTCGAGATTATTTCTCACCCGATCTATACAGAAGGTGCATTTGGCAGCGATCTCTTCGACGTTAGGCACATCGTAAGGACAGGCTTCCTCGCACATACCGCAGGCCACGCATGCTTCTCTGTCGATGATGACAAATCCCTCTTCCGTGTGCGATATTGCTTCTGGCGGGCAGATATCGATACAATGGGCATCGGTACAGTGCACACAGGCCCGACGGCTGAAATCCCAGTTTACTTCATCTCCGTCCTCCCATTCGGTAAACTGCAAAAGATTCCAGGTTATGCGTGAAAGATCAGCCGGGTTCTGATAACTGCCGGTGTCCTGAAACTTCGTCTCCTCGGCCGGCAGTTCATTCCACTGCTTGCAGGCCGTCTGACAGGCCTTACAGCCCATACAACTGGTCACATCATTCAAGATTGCCATTTCAGTCATCGTTTACTCCCCTCCTTTGCGAATATCGCAGAGAAAAGCCTTGTATTCGGGGATGGTGGTGTTGGGATCACCTATAGAGGGAGCAAGGTCATTGGCCACGGGACCGGTGGACATGCCAGCATAACCCCAGTGCCAGACAATTCCCACCATCTCAACTTCGCTGCCGTTTACGGAAAATGGCTTTATCCGCGGTGTAACGCAGGCAGCAGCTTCGATCTCTCCCCGAGGACTGGAAACAACTACTTCATCACCGCTTTCAACACCCATATCATCGGCCAGAGAGGGGCTTATCTCTACAAAGAGATCGGGCATCGCTTCATTGAGCCAGGGCATATTTCTGGTGAGAATGCCGGTTTGATAGTGCTCGGTGACCCGATAGCTTGTAGCCACATAGGGATATTCTTCACTTCCCACACCAGCTCTTTGATCGGGATACCATTCTCGAACTGCGGGATTGAACTGGGTACCGGAGATCATATTTTCGATGGGACTCTCCCAGGGTTCATAGTGCTCGGGGAAGGGTCCTCCCGCCAGTCCGGGGGCAAAAAGCCGGGCCTGCAGCTCCGGCAGCATTATGAAGGGACTTTCAGCTGTCTCTTCCGGGGGAACGGAGGCATCAAAATCGGGCACATCGTTTCTCTGCCATTCACCGTTCTCCCACCAGATAACGGGTGTGTCCGGATTCCAGGGATTGCCTTCCGGATCGGCTCCGGCCCGGTTATATATAATGCGGCGATTTAATGGCCAGGAGAAGGACCAGTCATGATGGCCTCCTATGCCCTCTGTCTCGGGCTCGCGTTTCATGGTGGCGGGATTCTCATCATCTGCATAATAGCCGCTGTATATCCAGCTGCCGGCGGCGGTGGAACCATCTTCGGCGAGTTCGGTGAAATCAGCCACCAGCTCTTTATCCTCGGTGCGATAGCCGTTTAACTCCCTGGCAACGAGCTCGGGATCGGGCTTCTCACCGTAATCCCAATTCATTTCAACTATGGGTTCGGGCTTAACCCCGCCTTCTTCTTCGTAAAGCTCACGAACGCTTTTGAATATTCTGTCGGCAATCCAGAGATCGGATTTGGCATCTTCTGGAGGTTCTGCTGCCTGATGACGCCACTGTATCCAGCGGCCGCTGTTGGTTATTGAGCCATCTCTCTCTACATGCAGGGCTGCCGGCAGAAGGAATACCTCTGTCTTTATTTCGCTGCTGTCAACACCGGGTTCCTTCCAGAAGGAGGCGGTCTCAGATTCGAAGAGATCGACTGATATAAGCCAGTCGAGCTCGCCCATAAACTCGCGCTGATCGCCGGCAGAAGGCCCGCTCACAGCAGGATTATCGGCCCAGCTGATCAAACCATCAATCCCGCCCTTTTTCATTTCATTAAACATGCCGATATGGGATCGATCCTTATCATCCATCTTGGGCAGATAATCATAGCAATAATCGTTATCCTCGCTGGCATTCTCTCCGTAAAACGCTTTGAGCAGGCTGACAAAGAAATCAGGCGTGTTTTTCCAGTAGCCGGATTCAGGAGTTTCCATCTCAAGGTAATCGGCCAGGGTAGGATGCAATTCCGCCCGGGGCACTCCCATATAACCGGGCACAAGATGAAAGAGCATTCCCGTATCGCAGGCTCCCTGGACATTGGATTGACCTCTCTGGGCGTTGACACCGCCACCGGCTACACCCATATTCCCCAAAAGCAGCTGCAGCATGGCTATTGAGCGCACGTTCTGAGAACCGTGGGTGAACTGGGTAATTCCCATGGCATACATAATATTGCCGGCTTTTTCGGGGGCACCTGTATCCGTGTAAAGCTGGCAGAGCTCTTCGTATTTATCTTCGGGAGAACCAGTTATCTCGCATACCGTGCTGATATCGTAGCGAGAATAATGATCTTTCATCAGCTGAAATACGCAGCTGGGATCTTCCAGGCTCTCGTCTTTTTTGATATTGCCTTCATCATCGTATTGATAGGACCAGCTTTCCGTATCATAGGCGATCCTGCCATTTACATCAGCGGCTCCAGAGAACATGCCATCCTGAAAGTCGAATTCGGGATCGATGAGATAGGAGGCATTGGTAAAGTTTTTGATGTAATCTTCATTGTATTTTTCGTTTTCTAAAACGTAATTGATAATCCCCGATAAAAAAGCTACATTGGTGCCGGGACGCATGGACACGTAAAGATCTGATACTGCCGCCGTCCTTGTATAACGGGGATCTACACAGACGAGTTTAGCATCATTTTCTTTTTGGGCTTTCTCGATCCATTTCATCGAAACAGGATGATTTTCAGCCGTATTCAGACCGATATTGATGAAAACATCGGAATTTTGATAATCTATCCAGTGATTGGTCATGGCTCCTCTGCCAAACGTGTTGCCGAGACCGGCAACAGTGGAGGAGTGTCACAGACGGGCGCAGTGGTCTATATTTACAAGTCCCAATGCCCGGGTAAGTTTGTGGAAAATATAGTTTTCCTCATTGTTGACCATAGCGCTGCCCAGATGAGCAATTGAGGTGGTTCGATTGACAGTTACGCCTTCCTCGTCGACCTCTTCGAAAGTTTCATCCCGGGTGTTCTTGATTCGTTCGGCAATTTTCTCCAAAGCCCAGTCCCAATCCTTTACCTGCCATTTCTCACCGTGAGGCTCCCGGTAATACACCCTGGTAACTCGACCGGGATTTTTCCTGCCTTTACCCTCTTCATCATAAACTTTGCCCATATTAATCAGGGAACTTCCTTTGCTGCAGAGAGTACCCTCGCTGATAGGATGATCGGGGTCTCCCTCGATGTTTACCAGATCACCATCCTGACTATGACAGATCACTCCACACCCTACAGAACAAAACGGACAGATCGAGGTGGATTCTTCAGCATATTCGATTCTCAAAGACTCATATTCCTCAGCCTCGAGCACCCGATCGCTGCCGGAGCCAGCAAGCATTCCACCAGCAACCATACCCGAAACTTTGAAAAAATCTCTTCTCGTCAGAGGCATGAGTTCCCCCCCTTAATTTTAAAGTTAACTTTATCTGCTGTTTACAGGCATTTAAAATAAATACGACTTTAAGCCTAGTTATTTAATAAAGTTAATAAAGTTCTGAAATTTGCACCGACAAAAAAAGTTCTAACAACAAAAAAGCGTCTTTTTTCAATAGTTCGGATATCACCTCCACGCCTGTTATTTTTCTCCCAGCTCGTAACCCTCCTGGCGGGCCAATCTATCAAGATGCTGAGTCCCTATATCGTTGATCATCCAGGATAAACTGTCATGATGTTTTTCGGAGACTTTCTCCTCGTCGATCACCTTGAGATAGCCATCACAGCTGTCGCAGACATCGACGCGATAGGCTGATTCTTCCACCGTAAAATAGCGCTGGCCGTCGGCCTTCTCTTCTCCGCAGTGAGGACAGTAAAAACGATTATACTGCCATTCAGTAGAGCATACCCAGCACCAGAGACGCCGCTCGCCTCTTTCCCCGGTCAGCCGGGCAAGTTCCGGAATAGCTCCACAAATAGGACAGAAACTTTCCCGCCAGCTATCAGTGATCTTAGCTGAATTTTCGCCCTCCCGGGCCAGCCAGCTGAAAAAGGGCCTTATTGTGAAAAGCATCATTTGATTAAATAAATTTTTTTCCAGCGGCTGCTCCGCAGGTATTATCTCATCCTGCAGATAATTGATCAGCAGCTCATGTGCTGAAAAATCATCATCGGCAAGCAGATCGCGAAATTCCTCCAGATCAGAAAATTTCTTTTCCTCCTCCGAAAAAAATCCTAAAAACTCCCCGGTTATCTCCAGCATCACTTTTTCCACCTCTTCTCCGGGCAGATTCAGCTCACCCGGCCGCAAAAGAGGTTTGTCTGCGGAAGCTGGATTTTCGGGATAGCCAATATCTACAGGGCTTATAGCCTCTGCGGTCAAGTTTTTCTGCACCTGAGAGTAGATTTCATCTAAATTTTCGTAAAATTTTTTCATTCCATCTGCCACGGGGGGAGGATAGGTCAGCTGTCGGGATTTTTTCATAGCTTTTCTTCCCCGCTGGATTCCATATCGCCGCCGTTACGGGCAGAACGTTTAAATTCGCCCAGACCTTTCCCCAGTGAGCGCCCTATTTCGGGCAGCCTGCCCGGTCCGAAGATCACCAGAATTATTACCAGCACAATTCCCAGCTCTTTGGCTCCCAGACCAAACATCTCATCACTCCCTTCTACAGATTTCTCCAGGAGGCAGTGTAATTTTCAGACTGCCGGCCGGAAGATTTGTTTGATTTTTCACATTATCTGATGTTAATTATATCACTCCTCAATTTCCTTTGCAATGATTATCAATAGGCTCAGGTTTATTATGGCTAGAAACTGGCTGCCTCCAGCAGATTTTCGACATTTTTTACAGCCAGCATGATCAAAAACATATCGGCGAATTCAAAATCCTCGGAATATGTATAAAAAGTCAGGGCTCCCTGCAGCCCGCTGTGCTTGAGCTCAAAGGGAAGGCCGAAAGCAGTTAAACGCGAATATTTAAGTCGTGAGTGTTGACAGCTGTAGATGAGAACCGGGCATTCCAGCTCGAGAGCACGGCTGAGGCCGTTTTTGCCGCTGTAAATTTCTCGCGCATTCAAGCCAGCTGTCAGCGGTAAATTACTGCCGCCGATATTTATTTCGTTTAAAAAAGCTCCCTTCGTCTTGAGCTCTAAAATCCATCCATCCTGATCGGAAACAGCTAATATGTGAGGCTTATTATCCAGAGCGGTTGTGATATAATCGATATAACGACTCACTATTTCCAGATACAGATTATTTTGCTGCCGGCGCTCTGCAAGTTTTTCATCTGTGAGAGCTGAGGGTTCTTTGCTCCAATCCTCATCATCAAATTCAAGCCTTTCCAGCCTGACATCCCGCGTGAAAGTGAGTCCAAAATTATCATCGTCTATTATCTCTTTCCACCACTTCTCAAGGTGTTTGGGCTCCTGTTTTTGGCCATCGCTTTCTTTTTCTATGTTGCTGAAAAGCTCCCCCAGGGTGATACCCAGTGCTGAAGCTATTCTGCTTATCGACTTCAGCGAAGGGTTCTGGCTGCCCCGTTCGACGTTGGCAATATAGCTGCGGTTTTGATAATCAGATCTTTCCGCCAGTTCCCTCTGAGTAAGCCCCCTGCGCTCCCGAAATTTTTTGATCCTCCTGCCCAGCCTTTCCATTACAGCCCGATCATAATCAGTCTTTTTGGCCATTTGCACCCTCCTCATTTTTTTCTTAGGATCTTCTTGTATTCAGTTGGTTAAAAGGTGTGTAAAAAACCTCATTTTGTTGTGTTTTACTTTATTTTGCTGATTCATTAAAGGATAAAATCAAAAAAATGTTATATCTTCCTGCCATCATTGTCATGATAGTTATCCTATACGATATCTATCAACTGATAATAAAAAGAAGAACGAAAATATTACATCCACCGGTAAGATTATAATAACATAAAAAGTAAATCATTTAAAACATATGCAATTGCAATGAAAATTTATCATCGATGATTATAATTATTCTGTCAATCACGATCTCTATGATCCAGATCGGACAATAAATTAAAATACCCCACCCAGCACCAGATGCTAAAGTGGAGTATGTTAAACATATCAAGTATTTAAAACGAAAAATTTTCTACCTTAATCATTTTCTACCTTAATCGGTGTGTGTCCGGGTTAATTTTTCGCCTTTTCCAGAAGTTTATCGCGCTCGGGCAGGGGTGGGGTGTTGACCTTATGGCGAGAAGAATTTTCGAGCTCTTTTATTTTCTCTTTTGCTTCCTCGTCTTCTATCTCTTCCTCGAGAATATATTCATCTATCTTTTCATAACTCAAACCCATCTCCTCCTCATCGGTCTGTCCTTCCCACAGACCGGCCGAAGGACGTCGCTCTATAATGGATTCAGGAATATCCAATTCCCGGGCCAGTTCTCTGACTTCAGTTTTTACCAGACTGGCCAGAGGAGAAATATCTACCGCTCCATCACCGTATTTGGTGAAATAACCGGTCACAAGCTCGCTCTTATTTCCCGTGCCCACAACCAGATAATCCCAGCGGTTGGCAAGATAATAAAGTGCAGTCATCCTGAGTCTTGGTTTGATGTTGCCGGCAGCCACTTTATCTTCGCCGGGATCTATATTTTTGAGCTCGGAAAGCATGGTGGCAAAAGTCTCGTTTAAATCAACTTCTTCCGCCTTCATGTTTATTTTGTCGGAGACCAGATAAGCATCCTGTTTATCCAGAGGACTGCTGCAGCAGGGCATTATCAGGCCGAAACTGTTTTCTGGAAAAGCCCGTTTTAAAAGCGCAGCTGTAACAGAAGAATCTATGCCGCCGCTCAGACCGACTATACCGCCTTTTTTTCCCGCCTTTTCCACTCTTTTTTTTATCCAGTTTACCAGGTGATCAACGACTTCAGCGTAATTTAATTCCGCCATACTCAAAAGACCTCCTCTGCTTTTCCCTCAGCTGATTTTTTGAAATCATAAATCAGAATAAAACTGATCTGAATTTCTTAATTCTCTTATCTGTAATTATACAGAAAAACAGATACTGATAACAGCTGAAGTGATTAAAAATGCATGTATACTGGTATAATTTTGCTTAAAAGGGGGTGATGATATCGTTTTATGGATCTTCTTGTCTTAAGTTAGTTAATAGGTGTGTCAAAAACCTCATTTTGTTGTACTGGAAGAGATAAAGCTGCGTTCACAATGAAATTTTTCCCCGATCCTATACGATATCTATCAACTGATAAAAGGAAGATCCCGTTTTATATTTCCGGTCAGCCCTCTCCCGGCGGGGGAGTATTCCAGCCGTTTTGCTTCATCACTTCAGGATGTTCCGGATCCAGATATTCGTTCCCATCGCTGTCTATCAGATAACGAGAATCGGATTCCTTCCTCTTTTTTTTCTGTGAACTGCCGCGGCTGGATCTATTTTTTTGGCCCTGCTTTTTGCTGCCGCGATTTTCTCTGTGTGATGCGAGCATCTCCTCTACCTGTTCAACCGTTCCCAGACCTTTTTCACGCCAGTCTCTGAGAAGAGCCAGCGTGTAAGAAAGCGTGCCATCGCGACTGTTTAAGGCGGTGAGTTCGATAGCTTTTTTGATGATTGCTGATTTTGAATTTTGATCGGCCAGGGTCTCAGCTTCAAAGGCGGTCGGTTTTCGCTCGAAAACTCCCATAAAAGCGTCGATTATCTCCGGGGGGATGATTTTATCGATCTGTTTTTTTTGTCTGTAATCGCCTGATGTTTTTTGAGGGGGAGTCTCCTCGCGCGCGCTCGCGCGTTGCTCATGTTCTTCGGTTTTAGGGTCTTTAGTCTCTGTTGTAGTCTTTGAAGTAATCTCTGTAGTAGTCTCTGGTATTGCTGTTTCATTTTTCGAGTCTCGATGTTTCATATTTTTACTTCGAGGTTTCATTTTGAAATCTCGATCTTTCATATTGAAACCTCGATCATTAAAATTTGAAATATCGGAGCCGCCGGGGTTTATAGCCTTTTCATCCTTTTTTTGTGTATTATGTAAATTATCATCATCGGTCTGGAAATTATCTTTTGTGCATTTTTTCTTCTCCGCTTTTTTCTCAGCTTTTTCCTTGCGGGCAATCTTTTTTCCGGAATCGCCTGCACTTTTGTCTTCCTTTCTTTCGGTTTCTTTCAGACAGCGGGCGATATCCTTGTACATCTTTTCAAAACGATATCCTTCGAGGTGATAACCGAGTTCGAGGAGATCTCGATTAACTTTGATCAGATTTACCCGATATTGTTTAGTTTTATCCCAGCTGTATTGAGGATTTTGCCGGGATTCAAGATAGCCCATCTCCTCAAGTTTTTTGACATAACGTGAAAGCGTGGGCTTGCTTTTGCCGAGCATTAATTCATCGGCCAGGTCATCACTGGATTTATAAACCCAGCCCCCTGTCTTCGAGATATTCAGCTCTCTGCCCTCTGAACGGGCTCTTTTCTTTTCCTCTTCTATAAATTTGTCGAAATCGCGGCGTCTTTCCGTCCAGTAGATGAACTGATTTAATATGAGTGCATACTTAAAATCACCGGTCAGTTCGACCAGTTCCTCCTTGATCACGACTCGTTTGAGCTTCTCTGGAGCCATCTATAATAAACCCCCTTCTGTCTTTTAATCCGGGGAAGATAGAATATTATCAGGATTGCAGCAGACTTCAACCTGCAGAGAAGAAAATTTAGGTTACAGGGGATAGCTTCTAAAGCAGAAAGAAAGGGTGGATTCTTAAGCTGGTATGCGAGGCTTTTGAGGGGAGTTTGGTCCGTATGAGCGGCAGTCTAACTTGAAGTGGCCCGACAAATCTGGTATACTTAATTCACGCTTATTTAGCGATAAATCGGAGCTGCTATTGGAGCTAGTCGCTCCGCAAATTAGTTTTAAATTGCTGATGAATTACCAGCACAGCAGTATATCTCTGGACTATCTGCCGGGAAAAGCAGATTGAGCCTCGCGCCCCTTTTATGAAGTTGTTAAGGGTTATCCCCATAACCCTTCTGCTTATCTGCTAACCATCCTGATTTCGACCTCCCGCGGATAGTCTTATTTTTTTTGTCTAAAATAGCAGTTAGATTGAGGTTTTACCGTATACGCAGTCTGATTATAAAATATGCGTAGGTCAATTTTACTACTAATCCGCTGTGCTGTCAAAAAAAAATGTATAAATATGTAGATGTATAGATGTATAAATACATAAATATTTACATAATTATTTCTGAAAATTATGTCTAAAAGCTATATTAAACTTTTGCTGGAAATATGCATCCATTATATCATCGATTCGGCAGGCAGCAACCTCCAATGTTATCATGATCAATAATATTCTTCTATCAATTCCTTTAAAGCCTCTATTAGATCATCTTCTGGTGAGTAGCTGACTCTCAATTCTTCAAAAAAGCTATCGTCTAAATTTTTAAGCAATAACCACCCTATCTCGATTGCGTCCTGCTTTGACAAAAGCAAATTTAACTCCCGTCTGAAACGTCGTTTGGTATCTTCAAAATTCTCCTCCATCTCAGGCTTTACTTTAAAAGATGTCTGATATACCTCTCTTTGCTTCCAGCTGCGGGTGGGCTTTTCTTTTTTGGTTTCGCGGTCAGTTTTTTCCGGCTTTTCTATTTCAGTATTATCTGATTTTTTATCCTCTTTATCATCTGTTTCTTTATCGGCTTCAGTTCCATCTTTTTTCTTTTCTTTATCATCTTTATCAGACTTCTTTTCATCCTCTTCTCTTACTCTCTGTTTTTTCAGCCGCTCTCCTATATTCTGAAAGAGTTTTTCGCTGTCCGAGCTCATCGAACCTCCCTTGTCTGACATATTTCGATGACCTCCCTGGCAAGTGCCTCATAATTTTTAGCCCCTCGGGCTCTGCCGTCGTATTCAAAGATCGATTTGCTGTTGCTCTGGGCTTCTTTTAGGGTTGTATTTGTTTTAATCAGAGTATCGAAGACTTTATCCTTAAAATAGTCATTGATTTTTTCAGTCATTTCTTTATGTAACCGAAGTCGGCCGTCATGCATTGTGATCAATACTCCCATTATTTTGAGATCGGAATTTGTCTCTTCCTGTATCTCCTCAATGGTTGAAAGCAGCATATCTATGCCGTAAAGAGCATAAACTTCAGCCTGCATGGGAATAATTACATAATCAGAAGCACTCAGAGCATTGATTGTCAATATACCGAGGGCAGGCGGACAATCTATAATTATAAAATCGTATTCTTCTCTGATTGAATTGGTTATAGATCTGGATAATAATGAAGCTGAACTTATTCGACGTGTGAATTCAATTTCGGCGCCGGAGAGTTCAAAAGCAGATGGTATTATATCCATCCTTTCGTGATCGCTGCTTTTGATAACACTTCCCAAAGGCAGTTCTTTATCCTTTAAGACGTCATATATTGACTGTTTTTGAGCATAACAATCAATACCTACTGTATTGGAAAGATTCATCTGCGGGTCAAGATCCATAATCAATGTATTTTTATCCTGTTCGGCCAGTGCATAACCCAGATTATGTGTAGTTGTTGTTTTGCCTACTCCACCTTTTTGGTTTACTATGCTGATTATATTTGCCATTTTATCACCTCTAAATGTTATCTTATAACACCTTTTGTGTTAATGTATAGTTTCTTTATTGATAAAAAAATTCCTGCTGCTTTAGCTTTTTTATTTGCAGATGAGCAGAGAAAAACAGGAAATATTATTCATACTTTTCAAAAATAATTATATACATATTTATATATTTCTGAAACTTCACAAATATTTAAATGTATAATTACATATCTGTACAAATAAATATTTAAGAAAATTAAAAAATATTTATTTGTATCAATGTATAGATGTATAAATATATATTTATAAATATTACAAATATAATACCGAATCTTAAAAGCTGCCCCTTCAGAGCTGCATTGAGCTGTTTAAACAAATATTTTATCAGCATTGCTGTCATGGGGGGATTTAGGCCGCTTCAATACTCATAATATTTCAGAGCCAGCTCCAAAAAATCCCTGGATGATTATTCAGAAATAATTAACCATACAAATATGTAAATAAATATTTCTGAAATTTCATAAAAAATTATATGTACAAGCATACATTTATACAAATAAATATTTCTGAATAATAGCAAAAATATAAATGTATACATGTATGAATGTACAAATATGTATTTATTTAAATGTATAAATACATAAATAATTATTTCAGAAAATTTAAATTAATTTATTTTGTTTTTTAAGCCGGGAGGGATAAGCTGATGCCGTAGTGAAAAGAAGTTTGAAAGGAGCAGAAAGTGGAGTGTAAAAAAAATAATTACTCCAGAAATTTTATTAATATAAGTTCTGAGATAATAAAATATGTAAAAGTAACCGCTCTTTTATGCAAACTTACAGGTCCAGAAATATAACATCAAAAAAGCCCGCCGAAAATAAGTGATCTTTCAGCGGGCCGGTCTTTTGCAGAAAATTAATAGCAAATCATGCTGTCTGTGAAGATTCTTTTTTGATAGCTGAATCTTAAAAAGTTTTCTGGCCATGGACTTAATCTGAGGTTCGAAAAATTTCGAGTATCACTTCGCTTTATATCTTCCAGATGAATATGATTAAATATGGTGATGATCCATTATTATTTAACTGTATTTCTCCTGCATATATGTTTTCATTCCGGCACCAAAATCAACATCTTTTCCGCAGCGGTAAAGTGTTCTTTCTATCGCCTGCAGAACAGAGGTGATAACATGTTCATCGATATTGCCCATGTGACCCAGACGGAAAAGTTTACCGGCGTAATCGCCCAGGCCGCCAGCTACAACAGCTCCTTCCTCGCGCAGCGTATCGCGAAACTCCTCGTCATTTATACCCTCGGGATAAAGAACATTGGATAGGGTGTGGGCTCGCCATCCTTTTTCAGCCAGAATTTCAAAGCCCATAGTTTCCAGGGCTGCCTGAATAGCTCTGGCGTCCCTTTCATGGCGGGAAAAACGCGATTCAAGACCTTCTTTTTTGATCAGCGACAGGGATGCCTTAAGAGCCCAGATCAGATTGACGGCTGGAGTACCAAAATAGTTGCTGGGATCGTGCATAATAGGCAGCCATTTTTCGAAATCCCCGTAATACTCATTTATCTCACCCAGCTTATTGCGCCTTTTCATGGCCCGCGGACCGGCCCAGATTAAAGCCAGGCCTGGTGGTACTCCGAATGCTTTCTGTGATCCGGTGAACAGTATATCTATATTCATGGGATCGACATATTCTTTTTCGGCTGCGGTAGCGCAGACACCATCAACTATGAATACTGCATCGCTTTCGTTTTGAACGATTCTGCCTATCTCTTCGATGGGAGCTTTAACTCCTGTAGAGGTGTCAACATGGGTGGCTATGACGCCTCTGTAATTATCCCGGGACAGCTCTTCCCGGATCTTTTCCGGTGCGATGCCGGTACCCCACTCTGCAGATAATACCTTATAGTCATAATTTTTGCGTTCGGCAATTTCTACGAACCTATCTCCGAAATAGCCATGAGAGATAATGAGAACTTTATCGCCGGATTTTAATGTATTGCTGACAGACATTTCCATGGCCAGAGTGCCGCTGCCGGGAACTACAAAAACTTCGCCATCGGTCTTCCAAAGCTTTTTTAAGTCGGCTAGAACACTCTCAAAATCGGCGACAAATTCAGGATCTTTAAAAGCAGCTGTTTTCCGGCCCATGGCATTCTGGATCGGCTCAACGACAGGGGTGGGACCGGGTATCATTACGTATTTTTCATTTTCCATTTTAATAACCTCCCGAAAAATTTGTCAGTTTTCCCGGCGGATTGAATGACAATTTTGGGACCGGGTTGATGATTGAAAATATCACAATAACTGATAACAAGAAGATCCCATTTTAAAAGAGCATTTTTCGTACCCATTTTGAAATTCTATATTTCCGGATAAATTTCCTTCACTGACCGAGAAATTAGATTGTTAATCCCGGCAGAAAATATTATGAAGATATTCATCGCTTAATTTTAGTTTTCGGCCAAAAAATTCAGAGCTAATTTATTCAATTATTTTAATAAAAAAATAAATTACAAATATTCAAAAGGAATTTTCTGATAAATATTGAAGTTATATTATTAAGAGGACTTCCAAATATTCGCCGGTTGATCAGGGTTTTAGAAAGTTTTTGGGATTGAGAAAGAACGGGCCATGTTCATCCGGTCGGCGGAAGTCCTCATGAGACCAGCTAAAAAACAGCCAAAATTGGAGGGGTTTTATGTCAAAGAAAGTCATGGTAGTTCTTCCTGTAGGCAGAGATAGGAATTATCTGGGCCGAGTTGAAGAGAAGACGGATGAATATGAGATTGTCTGGATGGATGATGATCTCTTCCAGTATCCTTTCCCTGAAGAAGATTTCAGCCTGGTTGATTACACGGAAAAATGCTCGGATTTCATCGAAAAAAATCAGGTGGATGGACTCTATTATTCACATGATCTGGCCAATCTGGTGGCGGCTGAGCTGGCAGAAAGACACGATATTTATGGCCCCAGCCTGGAAGCTATGTTTTTGACCAACCACAAGTATTATTCCCGCAAAAATCAGCCCAATTCGCCCTGGGTTGATTACATCGATCTGGAGACGGGCGAGTGGGGGGAGGGCAATCCCACCTATCCCTGCTATATTAAGCCGACCTCGCTTACTATGACCCTGCATCAGCATCAGGTCAAATCTCAGGAAGAGATGGACAGGCTGCTGAACGAGATCAGAGATGATTTGACTGAAAAGATGTCGATCTATCATGAGTTTTTCGGCGAATATATCGACCTGGACAAATATCCGCTGGCCGATAAGAATATCATGGTGGTCGAGGAACTTATCGATGACTTTGAACAGCACTGTGTCGAAGGCTGGATAGGAGAAGACGGCGAGATCAATATCTGGGCTGTCTCCGATCATATATATTATCCCGGTGATCGCAAGTCGATAGACTGCTATGCCACACCTACCTGCCTGACCGAGGATGTGCATCAGGATATAGTCGAATACGCCAAAGAGGCGGTGAGACAGCACGGAATAGACGCCGGTTTCTGGAATGTGGAAGTATGGCGGGTGGACGATGGAAGCTGGGATGATAATATTACCGCTACCGAGGTAAATGGAAGGGCTGCTTCGGTCTGGTACAATCTCTATTACAACACTTTTGATGTCAACATGGCCGAAGCTATCCTCCATCTCTGCGGAAGAAATGAAGAAAAGACCGCCGAGCTGGATCCTGATTACGATGAGGCCGAACGCTGCGGGGCACAATTTCATGTCATAACTTACGGCGAGGGTGAGGCGGAGGAATTTCTGGATCACGATTATATCGATGCGATCGCAGAGCCCGAGATCGAGGTTTTCTATCCCCGCGGCAGCATGGTAAAACAGAAAGAAACTACCGGAGTCTGGCTGGCCCGTTTTGAAATTTTCGGAGATGATATTGTCGAGCTCTGTGAAAAGGCTGATGAACTGCGAAGCAATATGTTGAAAAAACCCGAACAATCTCCGACGCCGCCGGAGAGAAAACTTTTTTATGAGGAACTGCGCGTTTAAAGATATCCGGAGTTGAGGGGAGATCTTCATTATCTTTGAGCGGCGATATTCGATCAGCCCGGGCTGAGACCCGGGTTTTTGTTTTTGCTCAAATTTTTGTCGGACTCAGATCCGGCAGATTTGACTGGAATGTCAGCTTTAATTATTATAAAAGGAGAGATTGCTGAACCAACAGGCAAATTGCTTTAAAACCCTATCCAACAGGAGTTGATAAAACATTGAAAGAGATGCTGATGGATTGTGATCCAGGTCATGACGATGCCATAGCTTTACTTTTGGCTGCTGCCAGCCCCGAACTGCAGCTGCGTGGGGTGACCACAGTGGCTGGCAATCAAATACTCGAGCTGACCACAAAAAACGCCCTCAAAGTTCTCGAATTTGCCGGTGTAGAAGTCGAAGTTTATGCCGGCTGTGAAAAGCCGCTCATACGCGAGCTCAAAACAGCGCCTGATGTGCACGGCGAGACAGGTCTGGAAGGACCGGAGCTTCCAGAACCCCGGGGGGAGGCCGGTGAAAAACATGCGGTCAATTATCTAAGAGAGGAGCTTAAAAGGGCAGATGAGCCGCTGGCGCTGGTGCCGACAGGTCCTCTCACCAATATTGGATCGCTTCTGGCGGGGACGCCGGGGATCGAGGAGAATATTGAAGAGATAATCTTTATGGGAGGAGCCATCCAGGGAGGCAACCGCACGGCGGCGGCAGAATTCAACATACTGGTCGATCCGGAAGCTGCCGATCTGGTCCTCAACAGCGGGGTTGATAAGACGATGGTGGGTCTGGATGTGACCCGCAGGGCCCGGTTTTTGCCCGAAGATATCGAAGAGATCAAAGAGATTGACAATCCTGTAGCCGAGATGGCAGCTGAACTTCTCGATTATTTCGTGAAATATCACCGCCGGGAGCTGGATATGAATGGCTGTCCTCTCCACGACCCGCTGGCGGTGGCTGCTTTGATCGATGACACGGTGATAGAGACAGAAACCCGACCGGTGAGAGTGGAGACAGCCGGTCGTTTCACAACTGGCTCCACAGTGGTCGATTTCGACGGAAAGACTCTGGGCGAACCCAACCTGGAGGTTGCGGTAGATGTGGATGGGGAAAAATTTAAACACATGGTGAAAAAGGCCCTGAGCGGTTTTTGATCACTAAAGCTTTATTTCATCTTTCATATCCTCCAGCCGGGCCGGACCGATACCGCTCACATTTTTTAACTCCTCTTTATCCTGAAAAGATCCGTGCTGCTGGCGATATTCTACGATTCGACCGGCTATAGTCGGTCCCACGCCGGTTATGTTCTTCAGTTCGTCAGCTTCGGCGGTGTTGACATTTATTCTGTCAGCCTCTAATTCGGCCGCCGCCGGCACGGGATCTGTTTTGGATTTTACCGTCTCGCCATCTGATTTAAAAACAATATCACCCTGGATATCGTTGCGAAATATATCGACCTGATAGTCCTCCAGGCGGTCGAGCGCTTCCTGGTGCGGATGCCCGTAACGATTGTCCTCTCCGGCCTGAATTACTCCGTAATCAGGGGCTACCGCTTCGAGGAATGTACTGCCGGTCGATGTATGAGAGCCGTGATGTCCTACCTTGAGAAGCTGACTTTCCAGCTCATCGAAGCGGGCAGCTATTTCGCGCTCTGTCTCTTTTTCCGCGTCGCCGGTAAACATGAAAGCAGTTTCCTTAAAATTTAGCCGGGCAACTATGTTATCCCGGTGCAGATCGCCGGTCAGAGGTTTTTCAGGACTCAAAATTTTCAATTCCACCCCATCAGCCAGTTTATAGCGGTCGCCGGCCCGCCCGTAAACTTTATCGATATTTTCTCTTTCCACCGTCTTTACATATTCCTGATAGGTTTCCGTGTGATGTTCGGCTCCGGAATCGATGATCTTTTTTATCTCAAAGGCCGGCAGCACTTCGGTAAAACCACCTATATGATCGGCATGAGGATGAGTGGCTATCACCTTATGCAGTGTCTCAACCCCGAGCTTTTCGAGGTAATCTATAACGGTATCGCCTTTCCAGTTCTGTCCTGCATCTATGAGCAGTTTGCGGCGTTTTTCACCGGGTAAAAGCGCTTTGACCAGGATGGAATCGCCCTGGCCTACGTCGATAAAATGCACCCTGAGCTCTTCAGCTGGCAGTTCATCTGATCGAAGAGCTCGAGGCCCGATTGCGGCTGCCGTCAGCAAAAATGACAGCAGGATGATCAGCAGAAGTCGAAACCGTCTGCTCTCAGGTTTAAAGCCCGGCCTTTTTTCTCCCATGATAATTCCTCCTCGTTAGGTCATACTCAGTAAAGCTGATAGATCACCAGTCCGGCTATCATCATGGCCAGGCCGATGAGCCGGGGCAGCGAGATTGTTATGATCGGCTCTTCAAAAAATCCGTAGTAGTTGATGATGAAAGCGATCAGTATCTGAGTAACTATCACGATGGTGATACCGATGCTTATCCCCAGCAGAGTAATTGCCTGGGTGACCGAAAAGATAATGCCGACCCCCAGCACTCCGCCCAGCAGATAATAGGGTTCTATCGAGGTGAAGGCCGAGATATTTATTTTCCGGCTGAGAGTGAGAAGTATGAAGAGGGCGAAAATAAAGCCGCTGCCATGTACGAAGGCGTTCATACTCCAAAAGCCTGCCGCCTCGCCCAGGCGGGCGTTGAAGATGGACTGCAGCGCTATAAAAATGCCTGCCAGTATAGAAAAGAAGATTCCCTGCAGCATAGAATTCCTCCCCGAATGTGAGATTATCATATACAGTCCCGGTCTGCAAGGAGCTAAATTCAGGCTTTATGCCCTCCTATATTGTATTTTATGCGCTCGTGTAAGTTTTTTTCGCAGAGGCTGCGGCCGAAAGAGAGCGCCCCGGCTCCGTGCTGGCGGCGAATTTGATCGCGGATTTGGGCAAGCTGGCGGCGCCGGCTGCGGTCGGAGAAAAAATCGAGCCGGATATCTTCGGCCGAACTCAAATTGCTCAAAGCTACGTTGACCCTGCGCACCGGTTCCCCCCGGTAATTTTCTTCCAGCAGTTCAGAGCAGGCTTCGGTCACCTCTCCTTCCAGCTGGCAGGGAGACGACATGGTTTTTTGAGCCTGAAGACCGGATTCAGGATGAGAATGACTGAAAGCAAGCCCCAGAGATACCGTCCGGCCCGCCAGACCATCGCGGCGGGCCCGGAAGCAGATTTCCTCGCAGAGGTTGTAAATGACGGTCAGCAGACGCTGTCTGTTTTTGTAATCTTCAAAGAGTGTTATCCCGCGGCCGAAGCTGCTGCGGCTGCTGTCATAGAAGCCTTCCGGTCGGCTGAAATCTATCCCCCAGGCGTGTTGATATATCTGTCTGCCCATAACTCCCAGTCTGCGCTCAAAAAAATCTTCGTCCAGGCGAGCTATATCGCCCACCTTTTTGATGCCGTATTGATTGAACTTCTTTTCCAGCCGGGAACCTATTCCCCAGCACTCGGAGAGTTCAGCGGGCCAGAGTTTCTCGGGAATATCCTCATAAGTCCAGCGGGCCAGGCCGGTCTTTTTGCCCTCGATGTCCATGGCCGCTTTGGCTATGAACATATTAGGCCCCAGGCCCAGGCTGGCCACCAGATTAAAGCGGCGGTAGATCTCGTGCTGAAGCTCCCGGGCCCGGCGGCGAAATCCTTTGCCCTGATCGGGCACGTCGGTCAGATCTATCCAGGACTCATCGATCGAATAGACGAATATGTCGTCGATCGGGGCAAATTCGGTCAGAAGCTCGGTTATCTCCAGCGAGCGCTCTATGTAAAGAGACATCCGGGGTTCGACGGTGATGATTTTCTCATCTGAGGGCAGGTCGAAAACTCTGTCGCCGGTGCCGATGCCGTATCTGCTTTTGAGCGCCGGGGAAGCGGCTAAAATCACCGAACCCGGGCGATCGGCATCGCCGATAACCGCCAGCATTTTCCGGAAGGGATCCAGACCCCGCTTTACCGCCTCGACGCTGGCATAAAAAGATTTCATATCCAGACAAACTATCTTCCGCCGCGGCATACTGTCATAGGAAATAGGGGGATTGAGCTCAGCAGTCTCTGTCATATAACCACCTCCAAACAGGTGTACACAATTGTAGCATACTTCTGTTTGTATTTGCAAACTTGATTTCGCAAAGAGGCCCAAAAAATTAAGAAGAGATTCATATTTCCTTCATATTTGCCCACTATACTTCGAATTAGAAAGGACAGAGGGGAAAACAGAAAGCAAAATAAAAAGAGGAGTGATGAAATAATGTCAAACAAAAAATCAACAGTTATAGCGGGAATAATGGTTCTGGCTCTGGTGCTGGCAGGCAGCTGGGCAGCTTCGGGGTATCAGCCTCCCGAACGACAGGCTCCGGCAGAGCTCGATGAGGAACAGGCAGAACTTCAGCGGGATATCTGGAGAATGAATCAGCGTTTGGTCGCCCTCAATTATGAATATCAGGAAATTCTGCGGGAAGATGTCGATGAGGAGAGTCTGCTCGAACTTGAAGATGAGATCTTTGAGCTGCGGGATGAGCTCTTTCAGCTCAGAGAGGAATTCAGAAGCGAACGCCGACCGGAAAGAGAAGAATTTGAGACGGAAAGATACCGGGAGGATGAGCGCCGTTATCAACAGGATTCTTCTTTGAGATATGAATCTGGCGATACACGCAGAGATATGACCGATGATCATCATCGCGGATCGCAGGATCACCGGGGAAGCCGGGGTCAGCCCGGATATCATCATAATCAGGGCTTTCAGAATAATTTTTGTCCCCGTCAGCCGCGGCGATGAAAAATCTATAACAGCAGAGCAAATAAGCGGTCGCCCTTTTTCAGGGGCGGCTTTTTTTATGTTCTTCTTGTTATCAGTTTGGAAGCGAAAGCAGGGAGGTCTCGACCGGCTGGAATAGAAGTAATTATAATATATCAGGGGAAATTGAATGCGGGCGAATAAAATAATCAGAGGAGATGTGATATTGCTGATGGAGACTGAGCTGAAGAATGTGCTGACCGAACTGGAGCCGCAGATGGTGGAGATAAGAAGGGAGATACATCGCAATCCTGAGCTGGGATTTGAAGAGGAGGAGACCGCGGCTTTGATAGGCGAAACGCTGGCAGAACAGGGCATAGAAACTGAAACAGGAATAGCTAAAACCGGCCTGGTGGCGCTGGTAGGAGAGGAAGATTCTGAAGGACCGGTGGTAGGTATCAGGGCCGATATGGACGCTCTTTCTCTGAGCGAGCACTGCACCACCGATTACTGTTCGCGGGAAAAAGATAAGATGCACGCCTGCGGCCATGATGGCCATGTGGCGATAGCGCTGGGCACGGCGCTGGCGGCCGAGAGATTGAGCGAATATCTCCCCGGACAGATCAAGTTTATCTTCCAGCCGGCTGAAGAGGGGCCTGGAGGAGCTGAACCGATGATCTCCGAAGGCGTGCTGCAAAATCCGGATGTTGACTGTTTGCTGGCCCTGCACATCTGGGATAAGGCTGAGGCAGGAGAGATTGAGATAAAAAAAGGGCCTACCTTCGCAGCCATAGATGAATTTGATCTGGAACTCCGCGGTGCGAGCGCTCACGGAGCATGTCCTCACCACGGTAAGGATACTGTCGTCATAGCCAGCGAGATCATCCAGAAGCTGCAGAGTCTTGTCAGCAGGGAGGTGAATCCTGCTGCCGGATCGGTCATCTCCATCGGAAAAATACTCGGCGGCGATCGCCGCAACATACTGGCTGGTTCTGTGGAAATGGAAGCGACGGTCAGGGCGCTGAGTGAGGAAGTTCGTGACTTTTTGGAGAGAAGAATAGAAGAGATTATCTCGGGAACCTGTGCCCTCAACAACATCGATTATGATCTGGAATATAGACGATTATATCCGCCCCTTATCAACGATAAAGATCTGGCTGAGCTGGTGCGTCGAGAAGCCGAAAAAGTCGATAACGTCGAAAGAGTTCGGGTGGCCGAGCAGCCAACCATGGGCGGCGAAGATTTTGCCTATTTTGCCCGGGAGCTTCCCGCTTTCATGTTTTGGCTGGGAGGACAAAATCCCGAAAAAGGCATCACAGCTCCCCTGCATAATCCCAACTTTGACTTCGATGAGAGCATCATGAAGTCGGGAGCTGAGGTTTTTCTGCGCTCGGCCCGAAAGTTGATGATGGATTGGCAGGATTGATCCAGACCGGATTGATCCAGACCGGAGGAATCTCTCTATAATGAGAATCACCCCCTCTGCCCTGTCGGGGGAGGGGGTGATATTCTGGGGAGTTTTTTTAAGCTTTCACTTTTTCTTGATCTTTTTCATCCACTTATTATTTTAGAAAAATGGTCAGGCAAAGTCAAGGTGGAACAAAATAATTTTTAATTTTGATAATAGGATCTTCTTGTCTTAAGTTGGCAAATGGGTGTGTCAAAAACCTCATTTGGTTGTACTGTAAGATATAAAGCTTCGTTCACAATGAAATTTTTCCTTGGCTTAAGTTAAGTTTTCGGCCAAAAAATTGCGCTCCCTTCGCGAGAGCTCGTCCCTGAGCTCACGCTCAGCCCGGCACATCCTGAGCCGGGGACACTATTTTTTGGCCATGGACTTAACCTGAGTTGCGAAAAATTTCAAGTATCACTTTGCTTTATATCTTCCAGCCATTATTGTCATGATAGTGATCTTATACGATATCTATCAACTGATAACAAGAAGATTTTGATAATATTATCAGGTTTAGGCTATAAAAAAAGGAATTTTTTGGCCCGGGGCAGAATAAAGCAAAATAGGATCTTTGGGCTTATTGCCAGCCGATGTGAGAAGGAGATAAATTTATGGAAAAATACATAAACAGCTGCCGGCTTAACTCTTTGAGTGATGGACTGAAAGAAGGAGAGGAGGATTTGTCGGAGATAATTGATGAAAGTCTGAATCGGATCGAAAATTGTGAGGAGAAAATCGAGGCGCTGCTGCCGGAGCAGAACCGAGAAAAAAGGCTGCGGCGTCAGGCCGATAAATTGCAGAGGCGGGCTGAAGCCGGGGAAGATTTGCCGCTTTATGGTGTTTTGACGGGAATAAAAGATATATTTCATCTGCAGGGCTTTTTCACCCGGGCCGGGTCCAGTCTGGATCCTGAACTTTTGACCGGTGAGGAAGGTTATATAGTCAAAAAGATTCGCCAGGCCGGAGGGCTGATGCTGGGGAAGACGGTGACCACCGAATTCGCCTATTTTGCTCCCGGGCCCACGCGCAATCCTCACAATTTCGATCACACTCCTGGCGGCTCGAGCAGCGGTTCGGCGGCCGCGGTGGCTGCGGGCTACTGTCCGCTGGCTCTGGGTACTCAGACCGTGGGCTCGATAATCCGTCCCGCCTCATACTGCGGGGTGGCTGGCTTCAAACCCACCTATGATCGCATCCCGCGCGAGGGTCTTTTGCCGTTCTCCAGCTCCGCCGATCATATCGGTTTTTTTACCCGGGATGTAAGCGGTATGAGAAAAGCTTCCGCGGTGCTGGTGCCGGGCTGGGAGGAAGATAATGAGGATCTGGAGTATTCCCCGGGCGCAGAAAAGGGCAAAAAACCGGTGCTGGGGGTACCTGCTGATGCCTATCTCGAACAGGCCGATAATGAGGGGCTGCGGAACTTTGCGGAGACGAAAAAAGAACTCGAACAGGCGGGTTATCCGATCAAAAAGACGGAGTCTCTGTCAGATATAGCCGGGATCAACCGGGCTCATCGGCAGCTGGTAGCCTTTGAATTTGCCGAAGTTCACCGGGACTGGTATGAAGAATATTCGGACCATTATCGTCAGGGATCGATTCAGCTCATAGAAAAGGGGCGGGCGGTATCGAGCGCGGATTATCAGCGGGCTCAAAAGAGCCAGCAGCGGACGCGAAAAAATCTGCATGAGAAGATGAAGACAGCAGGAATAGATATCTGGATATCGCCGGCAGCCCCGGGACCGGCTCCTGAGGGGATCGATGATACCGGAAATCCGGTGATGAATCTGCCCTGGACTCATGCTGGTCTGCCCGCGATCTCGCTGCCGGCCGGAGGCAGCGATGAGGGGCTGCCGATGGGACTGCAGCTGGCTGGATATGCCGGCGGCGATGAAAAGCTTCTGGCGTGGGCGGCAGATATAGAGAAGATCCTGTTATGAGAAAGCAGGACAGAGCTCAAAAAGAAAAAGGAGGAGGGGAGGAAACCATGATCAAAAAGGCAGCGATTTTTATGCTAATTTTTGGTTTTATCTTTGCGATGACAGCCCTGACAGCGGTTGTGGAAGCGGAATCAAATCTTCTGGAGCTGGTTAAGGAAGAAACTCCCGAAAAGATAGAGGAAGCTTTAAAAGATGGGGCTGATGTGAATCAAACCGACGATAGGGGGAAAACTCCCCTGATTGTGGCAGCAGCCCACAACAGCCGGCCGGAAGTTATCGATCTGCTGCTCGATTACGGAGCCCGGATGGAAAGAAGGGACAAAAACGGTCAAACCGCTCTCTACCATGCTGCCCGGCATAATCCTTCTCCTGAGGTTATGAGAAAAATTATCTGGCGGGGAGCTGCCGTCAATGTAACCAGCGATGCCGGCTATACGCCGCTTTTGCGCGCCGCTGAGCTGGGAGCTGAGAATAAAGTGGAAATTCTGATCAGCAGAGGGGCGGAAATCGATCGCCGCGGACCAAAAGGGGAGACAGCCCTTATGCTGCTTATGGAAAATGACCCCTCCCCGGAGATTGTGCAAAGGCTTTTAAACGCGGGCGCTTCCCCCCGGCTCAGCGATGATCAGGGCAGGACTGCCCTGCACAGAGCCGCCGCCCGGGAACAGACAGATAATGCCAGGATGTTGATAGAGGCCGAAGCTTCCCCTGATCCCGGCGATCGGGAAGGGATTACACCCCTGATGCGGGCAGCAGCTAACAATGAGAGGACGGAGATGATCTCTCTTTTGCTGGCAGAAGGAGCAGAGCTGGAAAGCCGCTCTCGGACGGGCAAGACGCCTTTGATGAAAACAGCGGCCGAAAATGAATCGGTGCGGGTGATGGAATATCTGCTGGCGGAGGGAGCTGAAGTTAATACATCCGATGAAGAGGGGCGGTCAGTTTTACATCATCTCATCACCGGCCCGGCCGCCCGGCGAAAGCTGGCGGTGCTCATCGAAAAAAGCGATCCGGAGCTCAATGCGGCTGATAGAGAGGGAAATACTCCTCTGCATCTGGCCGTGGACAGAAAAGCTTCTGATTACGAGCTGATCGAAAAGCTTTTACAGGCGGGAGCCGATCCGAATATTCTGGACGGCAGGGGATACTCTCCTCTGATGATGCTGGCTGAGAGCAGCGACAGACCGGAACTATTTGAGCTTATGCTCAGGGCAGGGGCTGAACCCGACAAAACCGGATATCGCGACAAGACCGCCCTGATGCTGGCCGCTGAAAACACCTCCAGTCAGGAGGTAATATTTGCTCTGCTGGAGGCCGGAGCCGAGGTGCCCCGCCAGGATGCCCGGGGCCGGAAGGTCGTCGATTATTTAGAGGGCAACGAAGCGCTTTTCAACACAGAAGCCTACTGGGAGCTGCAGTATATGGAACCGGAGGAGCGAGAACTCGAACCGATGGAGTTCAAATCGAGAAGCTCGGCAACTTTGCGCGGACTGGCCCTGCCCTCGCTGGGCCATGCCTATGCTGACAGCTGGTGGCCTAAAGGAGCTCTTTTTCTGACCGGAGAGGCAGCAAGTCTGGGAATGGCGCTGACCCGGGATGACAGCAGCGATGCCCTGCCTTTTTATCTGGCTTTTGCGGCCTTAAAAGCCTGGGAAATTTACGATGTCAATCAGGAAGTTGGCGAACACAACCGGGAGGCGGAAGAGTACAACGAGCGGGTGGAGGAGTTTCACCAGCAATTTCAGGAATGAAAGATAGAGAAAACAGTATAAAAATAGGGGTTTCGGGCAGGAAAATGGCATAGAATCTCAAAATTAGATATTGAGAAAGTACTAAAGAAGAGTTAAAAAGCTTAAGACCCAAAAAAATAATATGCAAAAATTAATATGCAAAAGTGCATTCAAAATGCATTCAGGTGCCTCCGGTATAGCCGGAGGAGAATAGGGAATCAGGTTAAAAGCCTGAACGGGCCCGCCACTGTAACCGGTCAGGCCGGATTTTGTTCTGCCACTCGCTTTTAAAAGCGGGGAAGGCAAATCCGGATAAAGGCCGGAAGTCAGGAGACCTGCCTGATTGCTTTGCCTGCAGTTCCCCGATGGCAGGGAATGGTAGGTGAAGCCATTCAGAATTGACCGTGATTATTCGTGGTTATTCGTTGTTAAAAGGCGGGTCTGTCTGGTATTTTCACCTCATCACTCAACCTGTCGGGGTTGGGTTTTTTTATTTGCCCTGAGATTTTTACATAACTGCAGCAGATAAAATATTGCAAAACTTTAAAACCAACTTAAAAATGGGGGATTAAAAATGAAATGCAAAACGAGTATCTTTATGGTCTTTTTGCTGGTGTTTTCTCTGACGATTACGAGCTGTGCGGGCAGGGCAGCGGCTTCAGAAAATCCGCCGGAAAAGCCGGAAAAGCTCACCATCATCGGTGAATCCGGCATCGATGCCGAAGCCTATGAGGGAGTTTTGGCAGATTTTGCCGAGGAATACGGGATAGAAATCGAGTGGAGGGAGTATCCCTACGATGAACTCTGGGATCAGATAACCACCAGCATCATGGCGGGAGATACTGTAGATCTCGTCCGGCTCAGTTCCTCCTGGCATGCTGAGCTGGGCGAGCTGGGAATGCTGATTCCTCTGGAGGAAATTGCCGCCGAAACGGAGCTGGGAAAAGCTGCGGAGATTTATTTTGACAGCTCTCTAGAAGCTCTGCGCTCTCACGATCAATTGTGGGGGCTGCCCATAACGGCCGCCTCTTTGATGTTTATGTACAATGAGGATATGCTGCACGAACTCGGCTATGAATCCCCGCCGGCAACCTGGGAGGAGATGGTAGATATGTCCCAAAAGGCTATCGACGAAGGGCTGGCCGAGTACGGCTTTTTCCCCGGCTGGGTTTCCGCTCATGAAGACGGCATGGTCTGGTTTGATCTCATGCTCAAACTGCACGACGGCAGCTGGATGAACGAGGACAAAACTGAATGGACATTCAACGATGAGGCCGGTGTCAAAGCTTTAACCTTTATGAAGGAGATGCTGGAAAAGGAAATCGTGCCGCAGGCAGCTCTGGAGGTAAGCGACTGGGATAATTATCATCACTTCACCTCCGGAGAACAGCTTTTTGAGATCAACTGGGGATTTGTCTACGGGCCGGCGACCGATCCGGAGGCTTCGGAAATTTCTGACTCGGTGGGTATAGGTCTTATACCCGGCATAGAAAGAGAGAGCTATACTGTTTTAGGAGGAAATGGCTATGCTGTTGCCGGCACTTCCCGCTCACCCGAATGGGCCTTTGAGCTTTTGCAGTACATGGCGGGCAAAGAGGGGGCCGCGGAATATCTGACCCACCACGGCAGCGATGTTCCTGTGAAAAATTTTTACGAAGATCATCCCCAATTTCCCTCCGAAGAGTTTCCGCTGATGGAGCCTTACTCCGAACAGATTGAATATGCCGGGTTTCGTCCCAGCCGTTATCTGACCTGGTATTCCGAATTCAGAGATAATATCTTTACTCCTGTCATGCACGAAGCTCTGCTGGGAGAAAAGGAGATCGAAAAAGCTCTGGATGAGGCGCAAAAAGAAGCGCAAAAAAAGCTGGAAGCAGAAGGCTTATAAAAAAGCTTATAAATCGGATCAGTCCCTGTACTGCAGGAAATAAAGCCGGCGGTAAAAATCATCATAGGTTATATTTGTCCGTCCTTTTCGGGGCTTAAAGTTTTCCCGCTGAATATCGAAGGCGGTGAAATTGTCCCGGTTGAGAAGCTTTTTCCAGTTCTCAATGCTGCCGGCTTTATCTTCCAGCTCCAGCAGGGTGTAATCATCGTTTTTAAAAGCCCTTATCCCTGCGCTGTGCTCATTCAGACTTTTTTGAGAGCCGGTAAGCTCTGTCAGCAGCTTTTGCAATTCAGCGCCGTCTTTAAGGCCGAAGCCTTTATCGATAAAGGCGACGATCTCTGAGGCTTTTTCCTTGAGCTTATCGTCCCCGCCCAGCTGCCAGCTCTGCATTTTTCCGCCCGGACGCCCCAGGGCCAGATAGGTTATATCATCATCGGTCGGCTCGCCCCTGTTAAAATCGTCAAAATCCTGTCTCAGCGCCTCTCTTAAAAAGGGAGCGGGCAGATTCCTGCAGTCGTTTAAAACTTTTTCCAGCCGATCATCATAGTACATCTCTCCCTCCCGGTGCTGTTCCAGCAGACCGTCGGTGGTCAAAAGAAGAGTATCGTTTTTCTCCAGGGTGATCTGCTTTAAGGGCCGGACGTCTTTTTGCAGGCCGAGCCCGGTCGAGATGGGCAGGCCGCCCGTGGGTATCTCTTCTGTATTTTTCTGCGGACTGATACGGAAGACAGGAAAATGCAGGCCGCCTGTGGTGTAAGAAAGGGTATAATTGTTGAGATCCAGCCGACCCAAAAAAAGGCAGACTAGATAATCGTCCGGAAAGCCCTCTTCCTGATACCGATGATCGATGAAATTCATCAGCTCTGCTGTAGATACTTTTTCGCCGGGATTATGCCGCAGCCTGAAATAGCTTTCGATAGCATCGTTGACGAATATGGAAAGCAGGGTGCTGTCTATGCCGTGTCCGGAGACGTCGAAATAATAGATCAGATACTGGTTTAAGAGCGAGCTCATGGCCCCGTGATCGATTTGAAATACATTGTAATAATCGCCGCCGGTGTATTCAGCCGGGCGATAATAGGTATTGATAAATAGATCTTCGGGCTGAGGGATATTATCAGGCAGCAGCCTCTGGTGGATGCGGCGGGCTTTGGTCAGCTTATTGTCCAGCTCTTCTTCAAGCCCGGCTATTTCGTTATTCTGAGATTCAATCTGCTGCTGATGAGTTTTGACCTTCCTGTTTAGTCTATAAAACAATATCGCCAGCAAGATAGCTGCCGCGGTGAGCAGAGAATAAATCGCCACGAACTTCACTCTCTGCTTTCTTTCAGGGCTTCATAGCGGGAGCGGAGTATTTTCTCGTGCTGCTTTTCGTCCGAGATCAGCTGCTCATAAAGCTGTTGGGTTTCTTCGTCATCGGCCAGTTTTTTCAACTTCCTGTATTTCTGCTGGGCATCCCGTTCATCCTGAATGGCTTCCTCGATAGTCTCGAGCAGTTCTGACATGTATATACACCTCCTGCATGCTTTAAAGATGATATATTTTATCACAGCTTTTATAATTATTTTAGCTCAAAATTTGGCGATCAGATCGGCTCGATCATCTCCCCGGCAGCCCGAGAGTTTTCTATCATTGTATTATAAAAATCACTTATAATCAACATCGACGATCTTGCTGCTGCCATTTTTTTGTGCTATTATTAGAAGTGTCCAAAAATACGACCTATCTTATCGGGTTTAAACAGAAAAATTAATTTTTTAATTTTCAGTTTTTTGTTTTCCGCCTGATTCAGGAGATCATCTCATATTTATGGGCAGAGATCGAGGGGGGAGATCGTTGGAATATATCGAGACCGAGGTATTGGTTATAGGAGGCGGTGCTGCCGGAGCCAGAGCTGCTCGAGAGGCTTCCCGGCGCGGACTGGAAACTGCCCTGGTTTTAAAGGGCAAATTCCAGCGCTGCGGTAATACGATAATGGCTCCCGGGGCGATAGCTGCGGCCGGCAGCTGGGGCAGAGAAAATGACAGCAGGAGATTGCATACCGAGGATACTATAGCAGGGGGAGCGGAGCTGAATGACCGCAGGCTGGTAAAGATCATGACCGAAAAAGCTCCGGAGGAGATTCTGGAGATGGAAAGGATAGGGGCATTATGGCAGAGAGAGGATGACGGTGTTTCCTATTCTTTGAAGTCCGGAGGAGGTCACAGCTATCCCCGCAGCCCCTATCTCGAGGATCGCACCGGTCGAGAGCTGATGAGAGCTTTGGCGGGGGAGCTGCAGAAAAGAGATGTTTTAATAGCTGAGGATGTTTTTATCACCCGCCTGATAAAAAAATCCGGCCGCATAGTGGGAGCAGCGGGGCTGGACCGGGAAAGAGGAACTCCCGTCGTGTTCAGCAGCAGATCGGTAATTCTGGCGGCGGGAGGAGCCGGCAATCTCTATAAGAATACGAGCAATACGAATGATATAACCGGTGATAGCTATGCTCTGGCCTTTGAAGCCGGGGCAGAGCTTATAGATATGGAGTTTGTGCAGTTTTTCCCTATGGGCTTTCTTTTTCCCCGCTCGCTGCGGGGGGCTCTGGCGGCTCTCCCCTATTATTCGCACCTTTATAACAGCGAAAAGGAGCGCTTTTTGAAGAATTACGATCCTGAGAGGATGGAGCTTTCAACCCGGGATGTGGTCTCCAGAGCTATGTTCAAAGAGGTCCAGAAAGGACGCGGCACTCCCCGCGGGGGTGTGTGGTGTGATATGAGCCATAAAAAGCCCGGTTTTATCGCAAAAGAGCAGCCGGCCCTTTACAGCACCTATCAGGAGATAGGTTTTGATCCGGAAGAGGATCTTCTGGAGGTGGCCCCGACCTGTCATTTCTTTATGGGTGGGGTTAAGGTGGGAACGGACTGGTCTACCTCCCTTCCCGGTCTCTATGCTGCGGGGGAGGTCGTTGGAGGAATGCACGGAGCCAACCGCTTAAGCCAGAATGCTCTGGCCGAACTGCTGGTCAGCGGCGCTGAAGGAGGGAAGGCAGCCGCCCGCTTTGCCCGCGAAAATCGAAGGGCTGGAATTTCCGGGGAGGAAGAAGCTCAAAAGGTGAGAGATAAAGTCGGACGCCTTCTGGGTCCAGCTGAATCGGAGACATCTGCTGCTCCGCGCCGTCCCCGGGAATTCCGGGCTGAACTCAGGGAGATTATGTGGGAGAAAGCCGGAGTTTTTAGAACCGAATCCTCCCTGGAAAAAGCCCGCAGCAGAGCGGCGAAAATGCTTGCCGGCATCTTCTCCCGGCAGAGAATGGCGGGGGATTTCCCCGGAGAGAACAGGGATTTAATTACAGCCCTGGAGAATGAATTTCTTCTCAAAACCGGATTGTGCGTTGCCGAAGCCGCACTCCATAGAGAGGAGAGCAGGGGTGCTCATTATCGGGACGATTATCCTGAAAGGGATGACCAGAACTGGTTTAAAAATATACTGCTGACCTCTGCTGAAAGAGCAGAGGACGATAAAACGGCGTTGGATCTGGCAGCTATCCCTGTGCCGGGGTCTGATCTGGATGAAAAGAAGGGTGATAAATCATGAATGAAAAAGCTGAGGTTGAGGTTTATCGATATTTTCCTGCCCGCGATAAAATACCGGGTTATGATTTTTTTGAGGTCCCCTTTTCTGAAGGAATTAAAGTGCTCGATGTCGTCCAGCATATTTACAGAAATCTCGACGGTACTCTCGGTTTTGATTTTTGCTGCCGCAACAGCGGCTGCGGGCTCTGCGGGGTGACTGTCAATGGCGATCCTGCTTTGTTGTGCCGCAGGCCGGCCGAGAAGAAGATGACTATAAAGCCGCTGCAGAATTTTCCGGTCAAAAAAGATCTCAAAATCGACAGAGGTCGATTTAAAAACCAGCTCTCCCGGCTGCGGCTTTTTCTGGAGAGGAGAGAGAAGCCAGCCGAGGAACCCGAAAAGATCGATATGGCAGCTTTTGCTGATTTTAAGGAGGCCAGCAGATGTATCGGCTGTCTTAACTGCACGGCCGCCTGTCCGGCCTATGCCGAAAATTCTTCTCATTTTAAGGGGCCGGCAGTTTTTGTTCAGCTGGGCCGGCATTTTTTCGATCCCCGCGATGAAATATCCCGGGACCTTATGGCCCTGAGCGAAGGGGTCGAACACTGCTGGCACTGCGGGGCCTGCATAGAAGCCTGTCCTCATGACCTGCGTCCGCAGAGGATTATAGAGAAAATCGCATCGATAGAATAAAGAGGAGGGTTACTAAATTATGTCCGAAAAACGTTCGTCCGTCTGGTTGAATGAGCTCACCTGGCAGGAAGTGGAAAAATATCTGGAGGAGAAATCGATTATCGTTCTGCCTGTGGGCAGCACAGAACAGCACGGTCCGGCCGGACCGCTCGGGCTTGATACCTATGCCGCGATAGCCCTGGCAGAGGACACGGCCGAGAAAAAAGAGGTTTTGACCGTCCCCCCGCTCTGGTTTGGAGATTCTTCCCATCATCTGGGTTTTCCCGGCAGCATCTCGCTCAAAACTGAAACTCTAAATTCAGTGATTAAGGATGTGGTCAGCTCGCTGGCCCGGGGAGGATTTGACAAATTTCTCGTCATCAACGGCCATAAAGGGGCCAATCTGGCCGCAGTCTCATCCGCGCTGAAAACTCTTCATGAGGAGGAATTCCCCGAAAAAATAATGGCTCTGGCCGATCCTCTGCACCTATCAACCGGTATATCTCCGCAGATAAAGGAGACAAATGAACATCACGCGGGCGAGCTGGAGATCTCCCATATCTGGCACAAATATCCCCGGCTCATAAAGGAGGATAAACTGACCGAGACAGGTGTAGATCTGAAGGAAGTGCTTTCTCCCTTTGCCAGGGAGGATCTGATGGATCCGAGCGGAGACTATATAGAAGTTTTCTGGAACAGTGAAGAACAGAGAGAATTCGCCCCTGAAGGATCTTTTTCTCCGTCCGCAAAAGCCAGCAAAGAAAAAGGTCGGAAATATCATGAATATATGGTGGAGCGTCTGGGCGAATTCATCGACTGGATGCGGCAGGCCTGATTTATTCAATCCACTGGAGGGAGCTGATAACCATGGTGAGCAGCCGCTATCTTTCGCAGGAGCTATTTACAGGCTTCGGTCAGGAAGGTCAGCAGCAGCTGATCGACAGCAGGGTGTTATTGGTGGGTTGTGGAGCTTTGGGCAGCATGACGGCCGAGATGATGGCCCGGGCCGGCGTGGGCTTTCTGCGTCTGGTCGACTATGATCAGGTGGAGCTGGCCAATCTGCATCGGCAGATTTTGTTTGCAGAAGAAGATGCCAGCATGAGCAGATTAAAAGTTTACTGCGCCCGAGAAAGGCTTGAGAAGATAAATTCCGAAATCGAATACGAAATCTACGATCGCAAATTCCGTAAGGATAATGGAGAAAAACTGGCTGAAGATATCGATATAATCATGGATTGCACCGATAATCCGGAAGCACGGCGCGCCATCGATACCACCGCCCGCAGACTGGAAATCCCCTGGGTTTATGGAGGGGTGGCAGCGGCGGTAGGCATGGTCAAATTCACGCATAAAATGAATGGGGAGGAGTTAACTTGCAGCACAAAATAGAAAAGCTGATTGCTGATTATGTAAAAGATTATTCCCGCCGCGAATCGATAGAGACGGAATGGCGAGAGCCAGTAGTGGAGTTCGCTGCGGCAGATGATGAGCTATTTGCCCGGCTTTCCGAAGCTGTCAGTCCCAGTCATGCCCGGCCGGAGGATTTTCTGGAGGAAGCCGGGACCGTCATCGCCTACTTTCTTCCCTTCGCTGATTGGATTATGGAGTCCAATATCGCCGGCCGGGAATGTTCCCGGGAATGGGCGGCTGCCTATCTGGAGACCAATCAGCTGATCGCGGACTTAAATGAGCATCTTAAAAAAGAGCTGGAGAAAAGAGGACAGAGGGCGGCTGCTGTTCCCGCCACCCATAATTTTGACAAGAAGAAGCTGATCAGCGACTGGTCGCACCGTCATGTCGCCTATATTGCCGGCCTGGGTACTTTCGGGCTCAACAACATGCTCATTACCGAGCGGGGCTGCGGCGGCAGGGTGGGAACGCTGGTCGTCGACCTGGAGATGTCCCCCTCTCCCCGACCGGAGGTTGAATACTGCCTGCACAAAGAGAGGGGGCGTGCCAGAAATGCCTCGACCGCTGCGTCGAAGACGCTCTCAAGCTGGATTCTTTCGACCGGAGCAGCTGTTATAAGATGCTGCAGGAAAACGACAGACTGCATGCGGAGTTCGAGCAGATGACGGATGCCTGCGGCAAATGCTGTGTGGATCTGCCCTGTTCGAGGGTGAATCCGGGCACTGCTGATAACCAGAGAATTTTTGTCGAGGATTAAAGTCTCGAGCAGAATAACCTGATTCTTTTTTCGCTTTATATTGTTGAACATATAAAGAGAAATGTCAAGAATTGCGCGCATAGTCACGCGTAACCTGTTAGAATTACTTTACACTACTCCACTCCCAGGCAAACATTAGATTATATTGGAGCTGCTCAGGAAGAGATTGATAAATCTACGCAGGGGATGTACTTATAGCCTGTCTAAAAGATTTTTAGCTTCCTGCTAATTTTCGTGGTGAAAAAAGTGATTAAAATATATCTGCTTTGTTTAAGATGTTTGCTTTCGCAAAAAGAAACATGGTCTTCACCTGACTTCCTCCTGTAATTTATCGATCCGGCCGAGCACCCTGTACATGTCAGCTGCCGCCGCGTTAAGCTTAAGACTTTACAGATCGACTAAAATTGGTTATAATAAAATTGTACAATATGGAAACAGTACAGTCTTTGCGATTTTTTTCAGCCTTTGCTGACCACCTTCCATCTGCCCGTTCTATACGTTCTCACAATACATAGTTTCAGCAGATGGTCAGAGGTGGAAACCAGAGGTTTTATTTATTGACCATGAATTATGGTCAGGGTATTGCAATGACAGAAAATTAAAATATGGAGGAGGTATTAAAAAAAGAAAATCAAATTTTACAGTATGATTTTGCGGTAGAAATCAGCACAGCAAAAATTCTGGCTGCTTTTAGTCCTGAGAGAGAATAGCGAACAGTGAGCAAATATTTACAAAAACTCTATATAGGGGGTCAAATTAAATTATGATGAAGAGAGCAGCAGTAATAACCGCCCTGATTGTAGGTTTTGCCCTGGTATTTGCCGGTCCAGCAGCAGCTCATGATGTCGATTTTATGTCGATAGCTACGGGAGGAACCGGAGGAGTCTATTATCCTGTAGGTGGAGGCATGGCCGAGCTGATCAACGAACATACGGATATCGATGCTACTTCCGAGGTAACCGGTGCCTCAGTTGAAAATGTCCGTTTTATTCAGGACTTAGAGACTGAATGGGGACTGGCCCAGAACGATATTACCTATTATGCCAAGTATGGAGAAGAGATGTTTGAAGAGGATTCCATGGAGGATTTGAGAGGTATAGCCATGATGTATCCGGAGACCATCCAGATACTCACTCTGGAAGGATCAGGCGTCGAGAGCGTATCCGACTTTGAAGGCAAAGATGTGGCGGTGGGTGCTCCCGGCAGCGGCACCGAAGCCAACGCCCGTCAGATAATCGAGGCTCACGATTTGACCTATGATGACATGACTGTTGACTATCTTTCCTTCGTCGAAGCAGTCGACGCTCTGCGTGACGGTCATGTAGATGCCGCTTTCGTCACCGCCGGTACTCCCACGGGTTCGGTAGTGGACCTGGCAGCCACACATGATCCCAAAATAGTAGAAGTTGAAGATGAGGCCATGGAAGTCTTGATGGAGGAGTATCCTTACTACATCGACATCACAGTTCCCGGCGGCACCTATGAAGGCATCGAAGAAGATGCTGATACCGTCGCCGTTCTGGCCATGATCATCACCAATTCTGAACTTCCTGAAGAGTTCATCTATGAAACCACAGCCGCCGTCTTCGATAATTACGAGTATCTGGGCGAAATTCACGAGCGCGGCGCTGAGGTCACGCTGGAAACAGCTTTAGACGGTATGCCTATCGAACTGCATGAAGGTGCCCGCAGTTATTATGAAGATCAGGGTATAGATGTCGACGAATACGTAAACTAAACCAACAGCTGCGGCTTACAATATTAACAGGTCAAAGATAGGGAGCCGGGGCTTTCCGGCTCCTTCTTTTCTATGTATTCAGAGCAGTATTTTTGATGTTTTTATGAGCCTTTTGCTCCTTCACAAAGTTAAATCAGGTTAAGGAGGCAACTCATGGAAAGCGATAATCACGAAGGAACAGATAAAGAGAATCTGGAAGGCATTGAAATCGAGAGGGAAGAAGGAGTAGAAAAAGAAGTCGAGGAGAAAATAGGCAAAAAGAGAATATTGAGAGGAAAATGGGCCGTCATCGCGATGATAGTAGGGATTTTGGCCTCGATTTTTCATTTTTATACAGCCGGTTTCGGCATTCTGCTCACCTTCGAACAGAGGTCGGTGCATCTGGCCTTTTTGATGTTTTTAGCCTTTATAATGTTTCCTCTGACCTCAGGACAAAAGGATAAAGGTAAAGTGCCGTGGTACGATATAGTACTCGCCCTGCTGGCTGTGGCCAGCATGCTCTATATTTATTTCAATCACGAAGCGATAGTGAGAAGGGCCGGCCGACCGACAACAGAGGATCTGGTTATGGGCACTATAGCCATAATAATGGTGCTGGAGGCCACCAGGCGCACAATAAATATAGCTCTTCCCCTGATAGCTGTATTATTTCTTGGCTACGCCTTTTTGGGACCGCATATGCCGGGGCCGCTGGCTCATAGAGGCTATTCTTTGACCAGAGTTGTCGGCCATCAGTTTTTGACCACCGAGGGGATATTCGGAATACCGATCGGAGTCTCGGCTACCTTCGTATACCTTTTTGTGCTCTTTGGAACTGTGCTGGAACAGAGCGGTATCGGCAATTATCTCATCAAGGCTGTTTTTGCGGCTTTAGGACATCAGCGCGGAGGTCCGGCTAAAGCGGCTGTCGTTACAAGCGGCCTTATGGGCATGATATCGGGCAGTTCCATCGCCAATACGGTGACCACCGGCTCTTTCACCATACCTCTCATGAAGAAGATGGGCTTTTCCAGCGAGGTAGCCGGCGGTGTGGAATCGGCCGCCTCGACCAACGGCCAGTTTCTGCCGCCCATCATGGGAGCAGCTGCTTTTATCATGATAGAATTTACCGGCTATTCCTACGTGTATATTATTTCTGCTGCTTTTCTGCCGGCTATCCTGGCCTATGTGGCCATCTTCGGCATGGTCCATATAGAATCGATCAAGCAGGGGATTTCCGGACTTTCCCGCGAGGAAAAAGACCCGCTGATCCCAACGCTTTTGAGAGGGATATATTTTCTCATTCCCATAGCGGTGCTTATTTATCTGCTGGTTATTGTCAGATCAACCCCCTTCCGGGCTGCCTATGAGAGCATCTGGGTGGCGATCTTCGTAAGTCTGCTGGTTAAAATATTCCTCTATTACTGGTGCCGCCGCAAAAATTGGACGCCGGGCAGTGTCAAAGAAGAAGATCTGCCCATAGACCCGACCCGGGAGAGCAAAGGTGGATTATTTTCGATAGGAGAAGTCAATAAAGCCTTCTGGAAAGAGCTGGGAGAAGCCTTCGCCGACGGCGCTCACAAAATGGTCACCGTGGCTATGGCCTGTGCCTGTGCCGGCATAATTATCGGCGTGGTTTCCATGACCGGTCTGGGGCTCAGGATGAGCAGTCTGCTGGTGCGAATAGGGCGCGGAAGCTTATTTTTGACGCTGCTTTTGACTGTTTTTGCTTCCGTTTTGCTCGGCATGGGTATCCCCACCACTGCTAAATACGTCATGCTGGCTACCTTAGTAGCCCCGGCGCTGGTAGAACTGGGAGTTCCGCTTATCGCAGCTCATCTTTTTATCCTTTATTTTGGCGTTAAAGCCGATGTCACTCCACCGGTGGCCTTAGCCGCCTATGCTGCGGCAGGAGTATCGGGGGGAGATCCCTTTATGTCGGGAGTTCAGGGCTTTAAGTTTTCGCTGGCCGCGCTGCTTTTGCCCTTCATATTCGTCTACAATCCCGTTCTTTTGATGATCGATGCCACCATCCCCCAGGTTGTCTGGGCGGCAATTACAGCTTTGATAGGGATGTTCGCCTGGTCGGCCGGCATTGAAAATTTTCTCTTCACCAGAACTTCCTGGCTGGAGAGGATCGCTCTCTTCGGTTTTGGTCTGATAGTCGTCATAACGGGCCTGACAAATGATATCATCGGACTTGTCGGCCTGGCAGCCGTCTATGTCTGGCAGAGACGCAAAGCCGGGCTGCCCCTGCTGCCCAAACTTTTCAGATCGGATGAGGAAAGTTAAGCTGTGTTTTCCGGGCAAATTTTTACGGAGGAGCTGACATGAAGAAAACTGCCGCCGCCGGTGCGCTCCTCGCGGTTTTGATAATAATCGTTCTTATCCTATCCCGGTTATCCTTTTTGACGGTGTGCGCCGGGGAGGAAATCATCTATCTCACCCCCGTCCTGGATGAGAATAAAGAGGTGGTGTATCAGTATACCCATTCAGTTGAGAGAGGGCCCGTCAGAGAATATTTTGAGCTCACCCGCGGAGGCTTTATCCTCTACAAAACTACCTTCACCTCCCAGGGGGCGGGCCTGCCCCTGGACAGGGGAGATTTTGAACGAGAGAACGGCCTTTTTGTCCGCTCGGGTCTGCAGGAGGAAGTCGAAGTTTTGCAGTTTCGTCTGAGCGATCAATATCGGGAACAGTTTATAGAGATAGACGATGAAAGTTTGCAGATGTCTGAATGGGGAGAACCCGGACAGAAGATCAAAATGGGAATGTTTGATGTCAGAGAGCTTCTCACATTTTTCTTTTAGTTCTATTTCTCTTCACATTTGCCAGGAGATCTTTATATCTTTCTCCCGGATTACACCTGCCGAAATATGAATTTTACTCATCCCTCATATTTTCTTTCATCTCCAGCCGGATAAATTTTTTCGTTCCTTTCAATTCCCCGCAGATCAAAATAATCATTTATTATAAAATAATCATGATAAGCATTTTGGTTTGAAGAAGGAAAATATAAAAATATATGCAAAAATAATGTTAGGAGATTATCCAAAATTTTTGTTCGGAATAATCAACGTGAAAAACTACATAATCTCAAAAAGGGCGAGAAACTGAGAGAGCCTGTTAAAGTATAGAGGGGGATCTATGCTTTAACAGGGTTTTTTATTGTTATTTCAGATGTTTATAAATTTAAAAACATAAATAAAATATACAGAGGTGGGAATAACTTTATGAGTTCAATCATAAGTTCTCGCAGCCGAAGGATAGAGAGATCCGAAATATTCGAAATGCTGGCCCGGGCTCAGGATTATGATGATGTGATCAATTTTGGGGTGGGACAGCCGCATTTTAACACTCCGGAAGAGATAACAGATTATGCCTTTGATCAGGCCAAAAAGGGCTATACTCATTACACGGTTAACGCCGGGGATATAAAGGTCCGCAGAGCTATAGCGCAAAAACTTCAGAGTGAGAATGATATCGAGGCAGATCCCGTCTCAGAAATCATCATAACTGTAGGAGCCATCGAAGCTCTTTTTCTGGCACTCATGGTACTGGTAGAATCAGGGGATGAAGTTCTGCTTCAGGACCCTAGTTGGGTGAATTATGAAGCCCAGGTCAAGCTTATGGGGGCCGATCCGGTTCGCGTACCGGTAAAAGAGGAGAATAACTTTGCTCTTCGGGCCGAGGATATAGAGAGGAGAATAAGCGAAAACAGCCGAGTTTTGATGATAAACAGCCCCAACAATCCGACAGGAGGTGCTATCGAAAAGAGCGAACTTTTGAAAATAGCTGAGCTGGCCCATGAAAATGATTTGATGCTTTTGACGGACGAGACCTACGAGAAGTTTTGTTATGATATAGAGCATTTTAGCCCCGGCTCACTCCGGAAATATCGCGATAATATAATCAGCATTTTCAGTTTTTCCAAGGTTTATGCCATGACTGGCTGGCGGGTAGGGTTTGCCGCCGGACCGGCCGAAATAATCAAAGAGATGATAAAGGTTCACGACAGTGTGGGGCTTTGCACTCCCAGCGTTTCTCAGGCGGCTGCCTATAAGGCTTTGCAGGTTGATGATGAGGTCGTGGAAGAGATGGCCTCAACCTACAGAAAAAACAGGGAGCTTCTGGTCGAAGGAATAAATTCGATAGATGGATTTTCCTGTATATATCCGCGGGGAACTTTTTACGCCTTTGTTAATGTCAAAGATGTTTCCCAAAACTCTTTAGAGCTGGCCCGCGATATGCTTGATAGGGAGCAGGTTGTAACGGTGGCGGGCAGCTCATTTGGAGAAGCCGGCGAAGGCTTCCTTCGTTTTTCTTATGCCAATTCCCGGGAGAACATCGAAGAGGGACTGGAAAGAATCAAAAATTATTCCCGGAATTATCTCGATTAAATTATAACTTTGCTGATTTAGTCTGGCCAGAAGAAAAAACAGAAAAAACAGCTTACAGTGTTCAGGAGGAAAATAATCATGGTGAAATATGCTCTCAAAAGATTGTTGTGGTTGGTTCCCACTCTGCTGGGTGTGCTGTTTTTTTTATTCAGTATGACCTATATGCTGCCGGGGGATCCAGCCGACATTATTCTGGGCCCCAGAGCTACCCCGGAGATGGTAGCTCAGATGAATCAGAGACTGGGACTGGACCAGCCCTGGCCTATCAGTCTGGTGAGATATGTGGGGAATATTCTGCAGGGAGATCTGGGTACTTCTATCTTTAGAGACGTTCCAGTGGAACATCTGATAATGAGAGTCCTGCCCTATACAATCATGCTTACCCTGAGTGCCATGTTTTTAGCCGTAATTCTGGGTATAGGGCTGGGAATTATCTCATCGGCCTATGAGAATACCTGGCTCGATAAAATTATAACTTTCATGGTTTTGATATGGGCCTCTGTTCCCAACTTTATCTGGGCTGTATTGTTTGTATTGATCTTCTCTTTGAGATTGGGATGGCTGCCGGTTACCGGGGGAGGAGAACCCGGAAATCTGCTGGATCAGATCTATCATTTGATCGGACCTGCAATAGCTCTGTCTCTGACCTGGGCTGGCTATATAGCCCGTATTGTCAGGAGCTCTATGCTTGAAACTCTGCAGGAAGACTTTATTACCACGGAGAAATCTTTTGGCCTGCCTATGTCTCTAATTTTTTATAAATATGCTTTGAAAAGAGCCATCAAGCCGGCAATAGCAGTAATAGCACTGGGGCTTGGTCGGCTGCTGGGCGGGGCTGTATTTATCGAGGTGATATTTTCTCGTCCCGGTCTGGGCCAGCTGCTTGTCGATGCCATCGAGATGCGCAATTTGCCGGTGATACGAGGAGGCGTACTGGTCGCTGCTCTGCTCTTTGTTCTGGCCAATATGTTGGCAGATATTTCTTATGCCTATTTCGATCCCCGGATTAGATATGAATGAAATATACAATCAACTGTTTGAGGTGAATATTTATGCAGATATCTGCAAGAGGGCTTTCTCGCCTTCGCAGGAAGATAGCGAGATATTTGAGCATAATGAAATCAGATTACCGCACCTACTTCGGCGGTGCCCTGATTTTCATATTTTTGTTCACAGGTATACTTGCTCCTCTGCTTGCCCCTCACAATCCCTATGAACAGGATGTAACAAGAAGACTTCAATCACCCTCGCGACAGCATCTGGCAGGAACAGACGAGCTCGGCCGCGATATCTTCAGCCGGATTATTTATGCCTTTCGTATTTCTATTATGGTCTCTTTTGGAGGGGTTTTAATTTCAGTTACGATGGGAATCATGCTGGGCACGGCCGCAGCTTATTTTGGCGGTTTTATAGACAATGCCCTGCTTCTTTTATTTGACATTATCAGAGCTTTTCCGCCCATAATTCTCATCCTTTCTCTGGTCGCGGTGGTTGGGCCTTCGATTCGCAATATAATAATTATACTGGGAATCACTATTATGCCGCGTTACGGCCGGGTGGTAAGGGCCGAAACCCTTTCTGTCAAAGAAGAAGATTATGTAACCGCGGCGCGAACCATCGGAGCTAACTCCCCCCGCATACTCTTCAAAGAAATACTGCCCAATGTCTTTCCTTCGGTGCTGGTGCTGTCTGGTATGGATATGGCCTCAATGATAATGTGGGAAGCGGGATTATCATTTCTGGGTTTTGGGGTGCAGCCTCCTGCAACCAGCTGGGGACTGATGCTGAGACAGGGATATGACTTCATCCAGATTTTGCCTCACATGATATTGTTTCCTGCTTTCTGTATATCTCTGACCATGCTAGGATTTTCTACCTTCAGCGAATCAATCAGGAGAGCTTTAAATCCCAAAACGAGCTCTCCGGTAGAAGCCGAAACAGATGAGGGGATGTCATAAATGTCTGAAGACAGCACGATACTGCATATAGATGGATTGTCCGTGGAATACCATACCCGTCACGGCAGCGCCCGGGCCCTCAATAATATTACTTTTTCTCTGGCGGAACAGGAAATTTTCGGGCTGGTGGGGGAGAGCGGCAGCGGCAAATCTACCACCGCCAAAACTATTCTCCAGATACTGCCTGAGGCCGCTGAAATAGAGGGCGGCCGCATATTGTTCAAGGAGGAGGATCTGCTCACTCTGGACGAAAAAGAGATCAATCGTGATTATCGCGGCAACGAAATTTCCATGGTTATCCAGAACCCTCAAAACGCCCTCAATCCTGTTTTTACAGTAAAGGAACAGCTGCTGGATGTGATGAAACATAATAAAGGATATCAGGCTATGAATAAAAAGCAGATGACTGAGAGGGCTGTGGAGATGCTGGCCGAGATGGGAATAGCCGAAGCTGAATCGCGGATCGGAGAATATCCTCATCAGTTCAGCGGCGGTATGAAACAGAGAGTGATGCTGGCCATGGCTTTTATCTGTAATCCTTCCCTGCTGCTGGCCGACGAACCCACAACGGCTCTGGATGTAACCATAGAAGCTCAGATTTTGCAGCTTCTTAGGAATAGTGTCGATAAGTTTAATACTTCTGTGCTGTATATAACTCATGATCTAAGCGTCATCAAAGAAGTGACTGATCGAACTGCGGTCATGTACGCCGGTAATATAGTGGAAATCGCTCCCACTGAAGAGATTTTTTCCGAGCCCGGACATCCCTATACCCGGGGGCTTATCAGGTGTATCCCCGGAAGCAGCGAGCGCGATAAAATACTGCCCACCATTCCCGGCAGGGTGGCTTCGCTCACAGATCTTCCTCCCGGATGTAATTTTTACGACAGATGCGAACACGGGCAGAAAGTGTGTCAGAAAAAGCAACCGCAGCTGGAACAGGCCGATGATGGCCATTATGTCGCCTGCTTTCGATATGAATATTTGTCCTCCGAGGTGAAGCAGCAATGAATTTAGTGGAGATAAAAGATCTGCATGTTCATTTCACCAAAGAAGCAGGAGTTCTGGACAGAATACTGGGCAAAAGTTCTCAAAAAATCTATGCCGTTGATGGGGTGACTTTAAAGATACCTGCCAAAACTACATTCGGTCTTGTGGGAGAGAGCGGTTGCGGCAAAAGTACGGTTGCTAATTCTCTGCTGCAGCTGGTGGATCCTGAAGCAGGGGAGATAATCTTTGAGGGAGAGAATATAATTGAAGCTGACCGACAGAAAACAAAACAGCTGCGTCGGCGAATGCAGTTGATCTTTCAGGACCCAATTTCTTCGCTGAATCCCCGCAAGACGGCAGAAGAAATTCTGGAAGCACCTTTTAGAATTCATCCCGATCTAAAAAAATCGGTGGAGAGCCTGGATGAAGAGATCGATCGACTTTTTGAAATGGTAGATCTTTCGCGCCAGGCCAGGCATAAATTCCCCCATGAATTCAGCACAGGTCAGGCCCGGCGTATTGGAATTGCCCGGGCTTTAAGCCTGCGGCCTGATCTGCTGGTTTGCGATGAGCCCACAGCCGGCCTGGATGTTTCGATAAAAGCAGCGGTGATAAACCTTATGATCCGCCTGCAGGAAGAACTTGATTTGACCTACCTGTGGATTTCCCACGATCTGCACGTTGTCAAGCATATTAGTGATAGGCTGGGGGTTATGTATCTGGGTAAAATGATGGAGAAAGGCGATTCCGATGTCATATTCAGAGAACCACTGCATCCCTATACCAGTGCTCTTTTCCGGTCATCCCCCGGGGTCGAGAGCGACGAGAAAGAAAATTTTGTGCTGGAAGGGGAGGTGCCCAGCCCTATAAATCCTCCTCCGGGCTGCAGCTTTCATCCCCGCTGTCAACATGCCATGGATGTCTGCCGGCAGCAGGAACCTGACCTTCAAAAAATAGATGAACGGCTGGTTGCCTGTCACCTCTATGATTAGCCGCAAAATATTTTAGCTCCAGGATGAGCTACTTTAAGTTGATTTTTTGCCTGCTATTTTATTTTAAGATTTTAATATGAGAATTTCAATAATGTAAAAGACATGGGACAGGAGGTGATCAAAACGTTTTAAAGAGGAGATCAGAGATACTAGCCGGGATCAATTTACAGAGCAGTTGTTGAGAAATTTTGCCGGGAAATATATCAACTGGAGGTTTTTAATGATGAAAAATTTACGCTATGTTATTATTGCAATTTTGGTGCTGCTTCTGGCAGCCGGCGCTTTCGGCAGCGATGAAGCTGCAGCCATGGATAATTCCACCCTGCGTATAGCCACACTGGATCATACTCAGACACTCGATCCTCCCTATCTCAATACGCTCTGGAATGACGGCAACATCATGTTTGATATATTTGATGGGCTGGTCCAGTATAAACCGGGAACTTTCGAGATCGAGCCCGGACTGGCCACCGACTGGGAAATATCTGATGATAATCGTGAGATAACTTTCTATCTGCGTGAAGGAGTTCAATTTCACGGAGATTACGGTGAATTTACCGCTGAAGATGTAAAATTCAGCTTCGAAAGGATTGCTGAAGATGATACAGTTCCCGACCACGAACAGTTTCTATATTTAGAGGAAGTAGAGGTTGTCGACGATTACACGGCTGTACTGCATCTGGAAGAACCCATGGCTCAGCTTTTTACTACCAGCCTGCCCTACAATGCCGGGCTTATAGTCTCCTCAAAAGCAGTTGAGGAGATGGGCAGAGAAAACTTCGCTCAAAATCCGATAGGCACCGGCCCTTATAAATTTGAAAGCTGGGAAGAAGATATCGTTCTGAGCCGGAATGAGAATTACTGGGATCAGGAGGCTTTTGTCGAGGGATCGCCTGAAAGAGTCGTATACACTCCCATGAGCGACGCTTTCGCCCGGGGTTCTGCCGTTCAGACAGCCGAGATCGATATAGCAGAAACCAGTCTGGATATGAAAGATTCGCTGGAAGCAGAGACCGGTGTTGATGTCAAAATAACTGAAGGAAGAGGATACTGGTGGATAAACTTCACCGCCGATAAAGAGCCGATGGATGATATAAATCTCAGAAAAGCGCTGCGTTATATCATAAGCCCTGATGATATTATCGCCGGAGCCTTCGCCGGTCTGGCCGAGAGAGTCGACACCATGCTGGCTTCTGAATACGTCGGTTACTGGGAGGATGCGCCCGCTTATGACGTCGAAGATGTGGGGGAAAATCACATCTGGCAGCTTCTGGAAGAGGCCGGGTATCCGGAAGGAGAGGGTCTTGAGCTTTCAATGAGGACAGGAACCTCTGATGAGAGGCGGCTTACTGCCGAGATCGTTCAGGATCAGCTGGCAGACTGGAACATCGAAGCTTCTATAGAAACCATGGAGATGGGAGCGTTGATTGATTCCGCTCAGGAAGGAACTCATCACCTGGGTGTCGATGTATTCACTACCACTCCCGATCCTGTTTATAATACACAGTGGTTTCAAAGCGGTCATCACTGGAACTTTTTCCAGTGGGGAAGCGAAGAATATGACGAACTGTGGCAGGAACTTTCCCGCACCATTGCTGAAGAGAAACAGCAGGAAATAGCCGTCGAGATGCAAAAAATTCTCGACGAAGAGGTTTTGGCCACCTGGCTTACCTATGGAGCAAAAGTATGGGGATTGAGCGAAAATGTTGAAGAAATGACAATTCAGCCGGATAACATCATCATCATACCGCACCGAACCAGCATGACAGAATTTTAATCCGGACCATAACTTTCTAAACTATAAATTCCCGGGCGCCAGGCGGTGTCCGGGAATAATATTGAAGAAACTCATCTATACAAAATATTGAAGGGAGTTCAAGTTTATGATCAGGCCTGAAGATAAATTTGCTATAAATCCTTTGAACTATCTTTCCCGTGAGGATATGCAGACCATTCACTCTGCTGCGATGCAAGTTCTGGAAGAAGAAGGGGTTGAAGTCTATCACGAAAAAGCTGTAAAGATGCTTTCTGAAGCCGGGGCTTTCATTGAAAAAAATGACAGCGAGGAAGGGGCCAGAGTCTATATACCCACCCATCTGGCGGAATGGGCCCTGGATCAACCGCCTACCCGTGTTACCCTTTACGATCGCGAGGGAGAAGCTTCTCTTTATTTGGAAAGAAGAAATGCCTATTATGGAACCGGCTCGGACTGCCCCTATTTGCTGGACGGCTTCACCGGAGAGAGACGGGCCTTTGAATATGAAGATGTTGAAGATGCGGTCAGATTGGTCGACAGCCTGGACAATATTGATTTTGCAATGTCCATGGGGCTCATTTCTGATGTCGATAAACAGCTTTCCTATCAGCATGAGTTCGCTCTGATGCTGAGGCATACTACCAAACCTCATGTGATTACCGCTGGGGATAGAGCTTCTCTCAAAGATCAGGCGGAGATGGCGGCGGCTGTTCGGGGAGGCATGGAGGAGCTGAAAAGAAAGCCTATTTTTGCTCTTTATGATGAGCCGACCTCCCCTCTGATGCATTCCTTTGAAGCTGTAGATAAGCTGCTTTACATGGCCGAAAATAGCCTGCCCACCAATTATTCACCTGGGATGATGGCTGGGTCGACCGGCCCGATCACGATGGCGGGGGCAATGACTCAGGCGAATGCCGAAATTATCTCCGGTCTGGTAATTCATCAGCTGAAAAATCCCGGAGCACCTTTCATTTATGGAGCTGGGACCTCGCCGGTGGATATGAACAGCATGCAGCCTACCTATTCTGCTCCGGAAGCGGTGGTCAGTCAGGCGGGCCTGACCGAAATCGGTCGTGAGCTCTACGAGCTTCCCACCTGGGGTTTTGCAGGCTGCAGCTCTTCAAAACTGGCTGACAGTCAGGCTGTATATGAAGCTTCTAATTACATGATGATGGCTGGAGTTACGGGAACAAACTTAATTCACGATGTGGGTTATCTGGAATCCGGCATGACTTTCTCCTTTGATCTGCTGGTGATGTGTGATGAAATTATAGGTCAGATTAGAAGGATGATGGATGGAATCAGGATCGATGAAGAATATCTGGCCCTCGATGCTATAGGTCGGGTCGGGCCCGGAGGACATTATCTGGGGGATGAACACACATTTAACCACTTTAAAGAAAACTGGCAGCCTGAACTCACTGATAGAGATACCTTTGAAAACTGGCAGGAAAGAGGAAGCACTTCCATGCTGGACAGAACCAGGGGAAAAATCGAGGATATTCTGGAAAACCACGAGACCGAAAAACTCTCAGCAGAGGCGGATAAAAAGATAGATGCCATAATTGCAGAGGCAGCAAAAAGAGAGAAGGTGAGTTCTGATGAAAGAGCCAGAAAATAATGGGGAAGATGGTGATTTTGCTACCAGAGGAATTCACAGCGGGGAAAACACCTGCTCACGAACAGGCGCTTTAAAGGCTCCTGTATATTATGCCTCCAGTTTTGAATTTGAAGGGGTGGAAGATGGAGCCCAAAAATGCGAGGATTTCCATGCTGGTTATTGTTATACCAGGCAGAGCAATCCCAGCCAGACTGTATTTGAAGGCAAAATAGCGGAGCTGGAAGAGGCAGAGGCTGCACTGGCTTTTGCTACCGGGACCGGGGCTGTAAGCGGTCTGCTTTTGCATCATCTAACCCCGGGAGATCATGTCATCGCTGACAAAACAACCTATAGCTCGACGCATTATGTGCTGGAGAATTTGCTCGGAAAATTTGGAGTGAATACTTCTTTTATCGATACTGGTGATCTTGAGAAGGTGGAAGAGGCTATCAGAGAAGAAACAGAGCTTATTTATATAGAATCGCCCGCCAACCCCACCATAAAAATTATCGATATAGAGGGGATAGCAGATCTGGGAAGAAAGCACAGCATATTGACTGCTATAGACAGCACTTTTGCCACGCCCTATCTGCAGAGCCCTCTTAATCTGGGCATGGATGTCGTCATTCACAGCGCTACCAAGTATATAGGAGGGCATTCTGATGCCATGGGTGGTGTTCTGGCGGGAAGTCAAAAAATGATGGACAACATCCGCCATGACACCCTGAAAAACATCGGGGCGGTAATATCTCCCAGAAATGCCTATATATTTTCGCGCGGTCTGGAAACTCTTGAGGTCAGAATGAAAAAACACTGCCGGAGTGCCCGAAAAATAGCCGGATTTTTTAAAGAGCATGAAAAGATAAAAAATGTTAACTATCCCGGCCTGGAATCACATCCGGGGCATGAAAATGCCAGAAAACAGATGACGGATTACGGCGGCATGATAAGTTTTGAAGTAAAAGGTGGGCTGGAAGCCGGCAAAAAAGTTATGGAAAATGTCGAGCTCTGCACACTGGCCGTCGACCTGGGTCATGTAAAAACTTTGATAGAGCACCCCGCTTCGATGACCCACTGGTATGTGGATAGAGAACAGAGATTGGAATCGGGTATCACAGATGGCCTGGTGAGAATTTCGATCGGCCTGGAAGATGCTGAAAATATCCGGGAGGATCTGGAGCAGGCTTTAGCTTCTCTGTGACTTCAAAAACAAATATTATTTATGAGGAGAACTTCCCCTGAATAAGCGCAGCCAGCGCGCCAGCTGCTGCTATATTCAGGGGGGCTTCTAATGCCGAAAGACATTAGCCCCCACCTATATTCACCGGTCGGTTCAGCTTTTCAACCTTTGTATCAGCTCCTCCTCATCTGCGATCGGAGGCCGGCAGGTCCTGCCCTCACAGATATATGCAGTCCATTCTGTTTTTTCTTTCAGCTGACGCGAGGCGGCCTGCTCATTCACCTCTGCCAGCTTTTCCCGGGTGTGATCATTTATCAGCATAGGCGAGGTGAAGGGCAGATATTTGCGGTTTAGCCCCTCGAGCAGCCCTGACATTTTGTCTCCCTCTTTTTCTGTGACCAGATAAAGAAGGCGGCGGTCTGCAGTCAGACCGGCGGCAGCGGTGAGCAGCGCCGTAAAGCTCTGCGGATGTTTTTTCAGCTGACCGTAAACCGCTTCCAGGATTTTGACCGCCTTATCTGTCAGCTCAAAATCTCCTATCAGGCCGGAGAGTTCGATCCAGTTTTCGGCGGCTATAGAATTGGCCGAGGGAAGAGCCCCATCCTGAAAGTTTTTCCTGGTCAGCGGCAGATCATCGCTGTCGGAACGAGTTTGATTCAGGCCACCCTGTTCTTCATCCCAGAATTCCGTCAGAAGCTCGTCGTTCAGTGCGCGGGCCAGCTTGAGATGTTCCGGATTTTGATCTGCCCGATAAAGCTCGATAATCCCTCTGATCAAAAAAGCGTAATCCCGGGCATATCCCTGATAACGACTCTCGCCCCGGCAGTACCGGGCGTAAAGTTTAACTTCGTTTTCGTTCTCTTGCAGATACTCTTTGATAAATCCGAGATTTCTGCGGGCGATTTCCAGATATTTTTCCTCCTGAAGCACCCTGCCAGCCCGGGCGAAGGCGGCCAGAGCCAGACCGTTCCAGCCGGTGAGCACCTTTTCATCCCGGAAGGGCCGCTGACGCTTTTCCCTTTCCTGGAAAAGCCGGGTTAACTCCTCATTCCATTCCTGCCAGATCTTATCCCGGCCCCTGATATTTTCCGGACCCCTGCCCAGCAGATTGGGTATATTCTTGCCCTCAAAATTTCCCGATTTTGTTATAGCGAACTCACTGCAAAATTTCTCACCTTTTTCTTTGCCCAGAATATCGATGATTTCCTCTTTCTCCCATATATAATATTTGCCCTCTTCACCTTCGACATCGGCATCCTCGGCCGTGTAAAAACCGCCTTTTTCTCCCAGCAGATCGCGTTCGAGATAGGTGAGTATCTCGCGGGCGGTGCGGGCGTAACTCCCGGTTCCGGTCAGCTGATAGGCTTCCAGATAGGCCGAAGCGAGCAGGGCGTTATCATATAACATCTTTTCAAAGTGCGGTATAAGCCAGCGCCGATCGGTGGCATAGCGGGAAAAACCGAAGCCGATCTGGTCATATATACCTCCGGCTGCCATCGTGTCCAAAGTTTTTAAAGCCATTTTTTTCAAACTTTCATCGCCGGTGATGTGGTGATAGCGGAGCAAAAACAGCAGAGTATGGGGCTGGGGAAATTTGGGAGCGGAGCCGAAGCCGCCGAATTTTTCATCGAAACTCTCTCGCAGCCCGGAAACGGCGCCGTCGCAAAGCTTTTTCAGCTCTGTCCGTTCAGGGCTATCTTCGCCTCCTTTAAATTCTTCTCCCACAGATATCCGGGCCGGCTGAGTTTTTTTGTGCTTATCCGAGAGTGAATTGATGATTTTTTTGCCCCTTTCGATCAGGGAGTCCGGATTCTGCTGCCACTGCCGGCCGATCTCCTCCAGAATCTGGATGAGCTGAGATTTGGGCAGATAGGTCCGGGCGAAAAAAGGTTTTTTATCCGGGGTCATCACCACCGTCAGCGGCCAGCCGCCCCGGCCGGTGATGGCCTGGCAGACCTCCATATAAAGGCTGTCGACGTCGGGCTGCTCTTCCCGATCGACCTTGATGGGGATGAAGTTTTCGTTTAAAACCTCTCCCACCTCCTGATCCGAAAAGGATTCTTCCTCCATCACATGACACCAGTGACAGGTGGAATAACCGCTGGAAAGAAAGACGGGTCTTTTCTGCTGGCGGGCCAGCTGGAAGGCTTTTTCATCCCAGGGCTGCCAGGCGACAGGATTTTCAGCGTGCTGTCGTAGATAGGGGCTTTTTTCTTCATTCAGCCTGTTCTCGATTGTCATAATATCACCCTTTCAAAATCGAAATTGCTTATCAATTCAGGACAGCCTGCTGATCAGCTTTTCCAGATATCGAGATTTCAGCTGATCGCTGGCCAGAGCCTGAGCGGCAGGCGGCATCTTCAGAATGGCCGAGAGCACCGCGGCCATGGCGCGGTGGCTGGCAAAGGCCTGATTTTCGAAGATCAGATTGGGAAGCTGTCCTTTTTCGATGGCCATCATCACGGTGCGGTGTATTGAGTTGACAGGAGTTATAATTTCCCGCTCCCGCCGCTTTAGCTGCAGGCTGTCGTTCGGGCAGGCCCGCAGGCAGACGCCGCAGCCCAGGCAGATATCCCGATCGATCTCGATCCGCTTTTCGTCCCGGCGGCTTTCTCGGTCCGGGCTTTTGCCGGATTCTTCCTCTGTCTCCGGCGTTTTCATCGTTATAATATCTATATGGCAGGCCTCGATGCATTTGCCGCAGCCGGTGCAGCTTTCCCCGTCGACCTCCGGCAGATATGGGGAGGTTTCCACCGGATTGAGCGAGCCGAACTTGCGAACAGCCACAAGAGCTTCACAGCAGCAGCCGCAGCAGTTGCAGATGAAGGAAGGTTCCTCGCGCACGTTTTCTCCGAACTGTACCAGTCCCTCCTCGCGGGCTCGATTCAACAGCTCCAGCCCTTTTTCGGTGTCGACCCGTCGGGCGTGATCATGACGGATCAAAGAGTCGGCCGCGGTATTGAAGGTAAGACATATCTCCAGAGGATTATCACAGGCCTGATCGAGATGATGCATCTTATGCCGGCAGTAGCAGGTGCTTACCCCGATATGCTTGGCCGTCTCGATAATATGGCTGGCCCGTTCGTAATCCAGGGTGTGGATAAGGTTATCGCGGGAGAGCACCTCCTCCTGCACAAAGACCCGACCCGGGCGGGTCTCGGCGCTGAGAAAAAGCTCTTTGATGAAATCCTCCTCCACGTTTATATATTGATGGAGCAGTTCTGACAGCAGCTCCTGATCTAAATCTTCCCTCGTCCGCATCAGCGAAAATTCGAAGAAGCCAGCCATCGGCGGGGGCAGAATATATCTCTTATTGTCCTCATCATCCCGGGCATCGAGCAGTATCGCCCGGCTGGCCAGCTCATCGAGAATTTTCTCCGTCTCGGTTTCATCCCGGCCGAGAATGCGGCTGGCCTTAGCGACGGTGAAAGGCCGGATGGGAAGCTGGGCTACAATTTCTGCTTCCTCTTCGCTGAAAAGCATCTCCAGAATTTTATAGAGAGTCTCCGAGGGGGGAGCCCCCTGGGGGAATTGATTCAACCGCTCGATCAGATTTTTATAGGCGGAGCGGGCCGTTTTGTGCGCCATTTATTATCACCATCCATTATTTTGAAGTGAGTTTTTTTCGGCCGACTTATTTTAATGGTACTTAAGCTGACAGCACAAATCAAGCGCTGATAGTTATTAATTGCAAAATAGGAGCACTCAATGAAAAAATCTCTCGATTAAAGGCCTAAAAGGATGACATAAACCCCATCCTCATGTATAATGTTCTAGTGATGCGGCGTTTTAAACACATAATACATGATATTAAAAAGCAGGCAGACTGAAAAGAGGAGGAAAGGAAAACATGGGAAGATTGTGGGGGGATTTTGACAGGATCGAATCGGACTTTGAAAAATTGACGGAGGAAGTCAATGACTGTATGAGCTGTTCTTTTCAGGCCATGCTGGCCTATATCGAAGAAGGGGAGACCGACAGGGTGCGGGAGCTGAATAAAAACGTTCACACAAGCGAGAGTCAGGCTGATTCCATCCGCCGTGAAATATTGAATAATATCATAGAGGGGTCATTGATGCCCAGCACCCGGGTCGATATGTTAAATCTTTTGGAGGCCATAGACGATATAGCCGATCACACAGAGGATATGCTCGATGAGATAATCTTTCTCCATCTCGACTTCTGCTGTCTGGACGAGAAGAAGCTGGAGGAGATGACAGACCTCATAGAAGAGCAATACAGCAAAATGGCAAAGGGGATAGAAGTTCTCTTTGAGGACATGAACCAGTCGCTGGTGTATGCAGGCGAGCTCGAAGAGCTGGAGTCAAAAGTCGATGGCATAGAGGAGGAAATCACCCGCTCTGTGGGGCGGCTGGATCATATCTCTCCCGGAAAAAAACTGGCTCACCGCAGCCTGATAAAAAACGTATCGGACACTGCTGATCTAATCGAGGATGTCGGCGATAACATGGAGACCATAGTTTCGGTCAGAAAAGGGTGAATTACGGTTAAAAAAATGAAAAAATATATTCCTGGTCTGCTCCTTTTGCTCGTCATATCGATAATCGCTATCTTCATAGCCGGATTTCTGCCCGAATATGTCGGCAGTGTTTTTATAGCGATTTTAATAGGTATATTGATAAATAACACCGTCAATCTCAATAAAGCAATTTTTGGCCCGGGCATCAGTCTGGGGCTTAAAAAAATATTGAAGATAGCGATTGTGCTGCTGGGGGGCACGATCAGCCTGCAAAAACTGGCCACAGTTGGGGTCAGAGGTCTTTTCGTTATTCTGGTGATTATAGGGCTGGCTTTTATACTCACATTTATTCTGGGCAGGATATTGAATATCTCCCTGAAAAAAAAGATATTAATAGCAGCCGGACTTTCGATCTGTGGAAATACAGCAATAGTCACCACCGCCCCGCTGATCGAGGCTGAGGATAGAGATATTTTCACGGCCGTGAGTATAGTTACCCTGTTCGGTGTCCTGGCAGTCTTTGTATATCCATTTATGGGGATGGCCGCCGGCATATCCGATACTGTTTTCGGCGCCTGGGCCGGAACAGCGATAAATGACACTTCCCAGGTAGTCGCCGCCGGATTTATATTCAGTGAAGAAGCCGGCAGAATTGCCGCCATGATAAAACTGGCCCGCAATGTTCTCATGGCGCCGGTTATTCTAATTGTGGGTTATTTTTACGGCAAAAGACAGAAAGAGAAAAAGGGAAAGATAAATATACTCGAGATCTTTCCCGCCTTTATACTGGGATTTTTGTTTTTAATTATCCTGAACAGTCTGGGAATTATCACGGAAAATATGGAGCCCGTGTTTGATCAAACCTCTCAATTTTTGATCCTGCTCGCTTTAGCTGGAATAGGTCTTGAGGTTAAATTTAAGGATTTAAAAAAGGTCGGGGTTAAGCCCTTCATAGTCGGCTTCAGCGTGGCAATTTCCATGGCGGCGGTCAGTATATTGATCAGCGGTACGATATTTTGAAATTTGGAATCAGACTGCAGATTTTCTGCTGAAAAATGCATATCCTGTTAAAATTAATTATTTTGTTGGATTTGCTTTTTGCACGCTGAGAAAATACTATGAAAACCAGCCATATCGGGACCGGATTCTACATATCGAGGAGGGAAGATAATGCTGGATAATTTTTTCATTCAAAGTGCCCGGGGAAGTTAAATTCGCGAGCATTGAAATATTGCCCCGAATTATAGAGGAGAAGGATCTAAAAAAACCACTGCTGGTTTCGGATGAAGGCTTAAAAGAAGTGGGGCTGGTAAAAAGGGCAGAGGATATTTTAAACGATGAGGATATTGAGTTTAGAACATTTTTAGATGTGCAGCCGAACCCTTCGATCGAAAACGTCGAGGATGGATACAGCCGGTTTGAGGAATATGACTGTGATTCAGTTATCTGTCTGGGAGGAGGAAGTCCGATAGATGCTGCCAAATCAATTGCGATTCTCGCCGCCAATGATGGTGATATAATCGATTATGAAGGCGTGCACGCGGTTGAGAACTCACCGGTTCCGATAATAGCGGCTCCCACAACAGCAGGGACCGGCAGCGAGGTCACCCCGGTTTCTGTTATAACCGATGAGGAGAATAATTTTAAATTCACAATATACAGCCATAAAATAATCCCGGAAGTTTCGCTGCTCGATCCGGATTTAATCACCAGCCTGCCGGCCGATATAGCTGCCTCTACCGGCATGGATGCGCTGACTCATGCCGTCGAGGCCTATCTATCAAAAGTTACAAATCCATTTGCCGACGCTTTAGCGGAAAAAGCGATGGAACTGATAGGAAAAAATGTGAGGAAGTTTGTCGCGGACAGGAAAGATAATGAAGCAGCCTCCAGTATGCTGCTGGGGAGCATGTTCGCAGGTCTGGCCTTTTCCTGGGGCAGGCTGGGTAATGTCCATGCCATGGCTGAACCCCTGGGAGTATATTTTGATATTCCTCACGGAACAGCAAACGCTGTGCTGCTGCCGGTCGTGCTGGATTATAACGCCCTGGCAGATAAGGGAAAATACAGGAGAATATATAATTATATCAGCAGAAAAGAGGCGGAGGGATTTTCACCCGGGCTTTTAGCAGAAAAAGTATATGAGCTAAATGAGAAACTGGGAAATCCCGGCTCTTTATCGGAGCTGGATGTTGACCCTGATTGTATTCCCGAGATGGCAGAAGATGCCATGAAAAGCGGGAACGTGAAGATCAATCCCCGGCAGACAGACTTTGATGATATATGTCGGTTATATCAAAAGGCACTTTGAAAAATTCCTCCCGGGAAGCATCGCAGACAAATAGCTGGAGATTGTGACGGGTCTGTACCTCCTGAGCCGGGGACACTATTTTTTGGCCCTGGACTTAACCTGAATTTCGAAAAATTTCGAGTATCACTTTGCTTTATATCTTCCAGCCATTATTGTCATGATAGTGATCTTTTACGATATCCATCTCCGGCGGCAGACCTGCATAAAAAAAGGGCAGGCTTTAAATATATCCCTTTTTTTCAAGATGGCTGCGAGCTGCCTTTTGGTCCTCCCTGGCTACCATGACCACCGGGCCCGAACAGCCCATGCCGGTCTCGGCATAGATATCCTCCTGCCAGAGAGACTGGCGGGCCTTTTCTATATCGAGAACATCGAGGCCGGCGATCTCGGCATCCGTGTTCTTTTCGGGCGGCGCGGAGATATCTTCATCGCCGGCGGTTTTTTCATCCCTGTCTTCAGCTAAAATATCTTCCAGGCCGGCCGTGCGAGCTTCCTGCAGCACTTTTTCATATTTCTCAAGCAAATTTCCCCGTTTTGCTTCTGCTATATATTTTATGGCGCCGGAGATAACCGCAGCTCCGGAAGCGCGGGAGATGATACCGATTATCCCGTCCTGACCTTCGCCTATGCCCGGACCGTAGCCAAAGCCGACTACTTCGCGGTTTCCTCCGCCCTCCCGCGCGGAGAAAAGCTTCATCAATAGATTGCCGGTCAGAGTATCGCAGACCATGACATCGCAGCTGCCCAGCAGCAGATCGTTGCCCCGCATAACGCGGCCGCCGTCGCCGCGCGCCGATTCTGCAAATTTTATCCCCAGGCCGTTTTCCTGCAACTCGAGCAGTTTCTGCTCGGTCTTCCGGGCTCCTTCCACATTCAAAATACCCAGTTCAGGCTCATCTATGCCTAAAGCCCCGGCGGAGGCCAGCCCTGCCAGAGCATTTTTAACCATGGCTTCAACCCGGTCGGAGGCGCTGGAACCGGTGGTGGTGGCGATGAGCATCTCCTGACCGCTGCAGGGAGCGATCACCCGGCCCACTGTGGCCGTGCCCAGGGGGAAACTGTAATGGAGGGTGACAGCACAGTCTATCTCGCCGGTTTCTAAAAGCTTCTCCATCCTGGTGTGGGCGCTTTCTAAATCCTGACAGCTGTGGTGTTCTATCCCTGCCGGTTTCTCCCGCCCTATTAAAACCGGCTCTATATAATCAACTTTCTGATCGGCCAGTCGGGCCCCTTTGAGCAGTTCTTTTTCCCCGTGTTCGCTGCCGGGGGTTGTCAGCCCGACCCGTATTTTCTCTTTGCAGTCGCCCTTTTCCAGTCCATCAGCTATTTCCAGCAGTGCCTCTGCCACTTTTTCCTTATTTTCCATCATTACCACCTCTTCCCTGAGAAAAATTCATTTTATCACTCGCTCTCCTGGCGGAGCCGCTCGCCTATATCTCTCATAGATTGAGCTATTATATTTTTGATCTCCTCTTTATCGATCTCACCTCCGGCTTCAGGTCCTCCATCATCGTCGATCTCGCCGGAGTTTCTCTCCAGCAGAAAGGAAATCCCGTCGAATTGATTGGTTATTCGGCCCAAAAAGAGGCTGCCCTTGCCGATGATCAGCGCTCTTTCCAGCTCTCCTTTCTCCATCATCTCTGCCGCCGGACCGATAAAGGGAACCCCGGAGGGAATATGACCCTGAGTGGGAGCAAATCCCGGCATTCCGTGTTCATCGACGAAATTCATCATCTCCTGCTTTTCGAGATCGCCGCGCTTTACGCCCAGAGCGGCTATCATTTTGTAGTTCGACTCGGGCACGTTGCCGGCGCCGGCAGGCTCGGTTACCTCAGGGTTTTGCATCTCGACAGAATATTTATCGACGTCGGTAAGGGAGAGGTCGGCCCGATCGAGAGCATCGGTGACCAGCGCGCTGATGACAGCCTGAGGAGAGGAACCTCTGCCGACTGTGTGCCTGCCGGTTATATCGGTACGCAGCACCGGGCTTTCACCGTCATCGCTGCTTACGGAAAAGGCAAAACCGCCCAGAGTATCTTCCAGTACGGGCATATCTTCCTCCAGGTGTGCTTCTCCGTTCATGCCCAGCTTGGCCACAGCTCCTCCTGCCACCACGGCCACCCTATCATAGATATCGGCTTCTACCAGAGCGGCTGCCTGCATCAGAGCATGAGCAGGAGCAGCACAGAAACCGCGCACATCGCTGCCGCTGGCGTTCATGCAGCCGGCTTTTTCGGCTATCGCCTTGGCGAAGTTGCCGCCGCCGCGCTGATTCATGTCTCCGCAGGCTTCCTCCGAACATTCGATGACATAATCTATCCCGTCCAAATCCAGGCCGCCGGCAGCCAGGTGTTTCATGGCCAGAACTCCGCTGGCCTTGGCGGCGATGTTTTCCAGCATGACATGGGCGGAAAGATTTTTATCCTCGCCGTGAGCCTCTTTCACACAGCCGATCAGCTCCCCCTGCCAGCGAAGCGGTTCAGCCCTGCCATCCTCGATAAGCTCTTCGATCTCTGCCAGTCCGGAGCTCTCAGGCTCGAAATCCATATTCTTGAGGACGGGATGGTCCTCGATTTTAGACTCGATTTTGCGGCAGAAATTCTCGGCCAGCAAAACCAGATCAAAAACATCGACCGCCTGCATGAGAGCGTAAAATTCGTCTTCGGGCATTATCTCTCCCCGGGAGCTGAATCGGCCGCCCTGCTCACCGGTAAGCAGATTATCCTGCTCGTACCAGGGAGTCTCGATCTCCTCCAGCTCCTCCGGCAGAATGCCGCCGATATAGGCCTGGTTGGGTGCGTAACGTCTGCACTCCTCAAAATCGCGCAGATAGTTATCGAGCTTATCGAGATAATCCTGTCTGCCGTTCTTGCGGGCTTCAGTCTGAGTTGTTCCGCCTGCCTTAAGAATATTCGGCGTATGGGCCAGCACATAGCTGCTGCCGTCTATCACAGCTTTGCTCATTTACAATCACCTCCCCGATCACAGATATTTCTGCAGCGCATCTTCAACCTCATCTATGGTCAGATCATCTCCGGTCAAATGTTCTTTTTTCTCGCCATCCTCGTAAATTACAATAGAGGGCAGGCCCATGACCTGCTGACCCAGGGCCAGCCTTCTGTTCCCCTGGATATCGAGCGTGGCGAACCTGGCTTCCTCCTCATATTTCTCGGCCAGTTCTTCAAAATCAGGGGCCAGCTCCTTGCAGGGCTCACAGCTTTCGCTCCAAAAATCCACCACGGCCAAACCTTCAGCTTCTAAAATTTCAGTTTCGAAATTGTCTCCATCCAGTTCCAGCATCTTTTTATACCTCCCTATCCTCATAAGATAACAGGAAAAACCTAAAAATTTTACAGTTCCAGTGTTTTCCTTTCACCTTTTGCTTTTTAGCAGATCGCCTCTCAGGCCAGAAGACCTTCCAGATCCTTCGCTGTGGGACGTATAATTCTTTCTTTTTCTTCTCCACCAGCTATGGTTATCACTGTCGGGATCTCTTCCACGCCATAACGGTCGGGGATGAAATCGTTGCCGTAGGCATCTATCCTGACCAGCTCTTTATCTGTTTTTTCCTCGATTTCCAGCTCTTCCAGCAGCCGCATCGCTTCCAGACTGTCGTCATCGGTGGGGCTCCAGAAGAAAACGATCACCTCAGATTCGGTATCCAGCACGTTTTCACGCCAGTGTTCTGTCGCCTCCAGATATTTCTGGCACTCGACTGCGGCTGTGGCCCCGTCTCCGGCAGCGGTGATAACCTGGCGTACGGGCTTCTGGCGGACATCCCCGGCAGCATAGACTCCCGGCACATTTGTCCGCATACCCTCATCGGTGACTATATAACCGGATTGATCGAGTTCTACGCCGGTATCCTCCAGAATTTCGGTGCTCGGTTCCCGGCCTACAAAGATAAAAATACCGTCATAATCGAGTTTTTGCAGCTCTCCGGTTCTGATATTTTCCACCACAGCCTTATCCACCATCTGATCGCCCTCTATGCGTTTGAGGGTGGAATTCCAGACGAAGTCGATTTTATCGTTTTCATAGGCTCTTTCCTGAAACAGACTGTCGGCATCCATTTTTCCTTCCTCGTGGATAACAACAAGAGTCACCCGGCGGGCGAAATTGGTCAGATAAATAGCCTCTTCCACGGCCGAGTTGCCGTTGCCGACAACCATCACATCGAGATCGACAAAAAATTCGGCATCGCAGGTGGCGCAGTAGGAGACACCGCGTCCCTGCAGCTCTTTCTCGCCCGGTATGTCCAGTTTTCTGGGTTCTGCGCCGGTGGCGATTAATATGCTGCGGGTATGATAGGTTTTGCCGTCTTTGGTCATCACTTTTTTAGGAGAACTCTCCAGATCCAGCCTCTGAACTTCACCATCGGCGGTCAAAGCGCCAAATTTTCGGGCGTGTTCTTTGAAATTTTTGGCCAGTTCCGGGGCCGTGATATCCGTAAAACCCGGATAATTTTCCATCTCCTCATAATCGGTCAGCTGTCCGCCGGCGCTGTCGCTTTCTAAAACCAGCGTCTTTAACTTCGAGCGCGCGGCATACACCGCCGCGGAAAGCCCGGCCGGACCGCCGCCTGCTATCACCAGATCATAAATTTTATCCAAGGCAGCCAGCTCCTTTCCTGATCGACCATTATTTTTTTAATTGTATTTAAGAAAGTGATTTAGTGCACAACTTTATCTATATTAAAACAGAATTTTTGACCGCTGTCAAACACTCAATCCCGGCTAAAATGCCCTTTTTTCTCCTTTTCAGCAGCAATATCGCCCAATATCGACTCGAAAGCGGCCTATTTATAGTTTTATCAGGGCAAAAGTTCTACTTGACAGACTTAAATTTTTTATTTATAATTAAACACGAAATGACTTTGTGAGAAATTTATTAAACCGAGGTGGTCCCGAAGTATACTGCGGGAAACAGAAAAATGGATAATGCGGATGGTTGAAGGAGATGGGAGAGTGCCGCCTCTGGCGGCCGCCGAAGGGGTAAGCCGGCTGTTTTTCTCGACGGTCGGTGAAACTCTCAGGCAGCAGGACCATTTCCGGACATCTCTCTGGAGAAGAAAATTTCCGAAGGGGCAGCCCGCCGGACAGCTAATTTTGCCGTATCAAGCCGACCGGCCGGGTAATCTCTCAGGTGATCTGACAGAGCAGCGATGAGGGTGAATTTCTCTCATTGCTGCTTTTTTTATCTCACAGCTTAAGCCATGTCCGAAGCTTTCAATAACGAGGGGGGATTGCAGATATGAAGCTGGAACTGGGAAGAATAAAGATAGAAGAGGTCGAGCTGGGTTCAGAAAACGGAATCGAGGACGGCAAACTTTCTATCGATGAGGATGAGCTGGTTCAGCTCATCTGTGAGGACAGCCGGATAAAATCGGTCGAGCTGACCCTGGCCAGACCGGGAGAGAGCACCAGAATCATTCCGGTCAAAGACGTCATCGAGCCTCGCTGCAAGGTAGAGGGCGGCGAAGTATTTCCCGGCTTTGTCGGTGAAAATCAGGTGATGGGCAGCGGCCGCACGCTGGTTTTGGAAAATACCGCGGTGGTGACGACCGGCGATATCGTCGGCTATCAGGAGGGCACGATCGAGATGAGCGGACCGGGGGCGGAGTACACACCTTTTTCGGAGACGCTCAATATCGTGATCGACTGCGAGGTCGAGGATGATATAGAGGATCATAGACACGAGGAAGTTCTGCGGATCATGGGGCTGAAAGCGGCCCAACATATCGGCAGGATAGCCCGCGGAACCGAGCCTGACACCATCGAAGAGTACGAGCAGCCGGCCCTGAATGAAGCTGCAGGCGGCGGCGATTATCTGCCCCGGGTCGGTTATATTTACATGCTGCAAAGCCAGGGGCTTTTACACGATACCTACGTTTATTCGGTCGATGCCAAGGAAATTTTGCCCACCATCATCTCACCGACCGAGGTTATGGATGGAGCCATAGTCAGCGGCAACTGCGTATCGGCCTGCGATAAAAATACCACCTATTTTCATCAGAACAACCCGGTGATCGAAGAACTCTATCGCGAGGACGGCCGGACTTTGAATTTTGTTGGCACGATCATTACCAACGAAAACGTTACTCTTGATGACAAGGAGAGGTCCTCCGATTTCACCGCCCGGCTGGCCGAACAGCTCGATTTAGATGCGGCCATCGTCAGCGAAGAGGGTTTCGGCAATCCCGACGCCGATCTGATCATGAACTGCCGCAAGCTGGAAGGACGAGATATAAAGACAGTTCTGCTCACCGATGAATTTGCCGGCAGCGATGGAGCCTCCCAATCACTGGCCGATTCGACACCGGAAGGGGATGCAGTCGTCTCCACCGGCAATGCCAATGAGATAATAAGGCTGCCCGCCATGGAAAGGGTGATCGGTCAGGATAAATTTGCCGACAGCATGGCAGGCGGTTTCGAGGGAAGTTTAAAAGAGGACGGCAGCATCGAAGTTGAGATACAGGCTATCATAGGGGCTACCAATGAACTCGGATTCGGTTATCTGACCGCCCGGGAATATTGAGAGCGGGCGGCAGCTAAATTACTCGCTTTGAAATCACGAGGAGGGATGAAAGTGGCTGAAAGAAAAGCGGTTCATTATCTAAATCAGTTTTTTGGCGGCATCGGCGGCGAAGAGGCAGCCGATACGCCTCCGCGCCTAAAATCAGAGCCTGTGGGTCCGGCGGGGGCGCTCAATGCGCAGCTCGATGACTGCTGCGAGGTGGTGAGCACGATTATCTGCGGTGATGATTACTTCAGCGAAAACGAGGGGGAGGCCCTGGCTGCCATAGAGGATATGCTCACCGATATAAATCCCGACATAATAATAGCAGGACCGGCTTTTAATGCCGGCAGATACGGGATGGCCTGCGGGGCTGTGGCTCAAAAAGCAGACGAGCTCGGACTGCCCGTGGTATCGGGCATTTATCCGGAGAATCCCGGTTATGAGATGTACAGAAACCACGCCTATTTCGTGGAGACACCCGACAGCGCGGCCGGCATGAGAGATGCCCTGCCGGATATGGCCAGTCTGGTAAAGCGATATTTCGAAACCGACGGCAATCCGGGCGGTCCGGAAGAGGCCGATTATCTGCCGCGGGGGCTCAGAAAGAATATCTTTGTCGAAACAAGAGGGGCCCGGCGGGCTGTCGATATGCTGCTAAATAAAATAAAAGAAGAGGACTATAAGTCGGAATATCCCATGCCGGCCTTCGATACGGTCAAGCCAGCTGAACCTCTGACCGATCTCAGCCAGGCCAAAATAGCCCTGGTTACTTCAGGCGGCATAGTTCCGGACGGAAACCCGGACAGTATAGAGGCTTCGAGCGCGTCAAAATACGGCAAATACAGCCTGAAAGAATTTGATGATCTCAGCGAAGATAGTCATGATACCGCTCACGGAGGTTATGATCCTGTTTACGCCAGCGAGGATGCCGATCGCGTGCTGCCGCTTGATGTCATGCGGGAGCTGGAAGAGGAAGGCGAGATAGGCGAGCTGCACGACTATTTTTACACTACCGTGGGCAACGGTACCGCCGTGGCCAGCGCCAGAGAATTTGCTCAAGATATAGCCAGCGATCTGGAAGCAGCCGACGTCGAGGGCGTGGTGCTCACCTCCACCTGAGGAACCTGCACTCGTTGCGGTGCAACGATGGTGAAAGAGCTGGAGAAGGCCGGATTTACCGTGGTCCATATAGCTTCTATCGTGCCCATTTCCAAAACGGTGGGAGCCAACCGAATAGTGCCGGCGGTGGCTATTCCTCATCCCCTGGGGGATCCCGATCTCGGCGGCGAGGAGGAAAAAGCCCGGCGGCGTGAGCTGACGGAAAAGGCTTTAAATGCACTCACCATAGATGTGGAAAATCAGGCCGTTTTTGAGTGAGAGCGATCATCAAAAAATTAATTCAGGAGGTGCAAAACATGCTAAAGGACAAAAAAGCAGCCATTCTCGGCGATAGAGATGGAATTCCGGGGCCGGCTATCGAACAAGCCATGGAAACCACCGAAGCGGAGGTGGTCTTCACCACCACAGAATGCTTCGTCTGAACAAGTGCTGGTGCCATGGACCAGGAAAATCAGCAGCGGATCAAGGATCTGGCCGAAGAACACGGCCGGGAAAATCTGCTGGTGATTCTGGGTGGGGCCGAAGCAGAAGCTTCCGGTCTGGCCTGTGAGACAGTTGCCAACGGCGATCCCACCTTTGCTGGTCCACTGGCGGGAGTCCAGCTCGGGCTCGCGTGTTATCATGTGATGGAACCGGAGATCAAAAAATCTATCGATGAGGATGTCTATGAAGAGCAGATCAGCATGATGGAAATGGTGCTCGACAAAGAGGATATCATCGCAGAGGTTAAAAAGTACAGGGAAGAATACAGCGATTACGATCTCATGTCGGTAGGCGGCTGATAGAAGTCGAAAAAATAGACATTTCTCTCATAGGGGTGATCGTCAAAAAGCTGCAGATGGCGATCACCTCAATTTATTTTTTCCTGCATTCTATCTCTGTATATCGCCAGTAATAATGCAGGCTTTTTAATATATTCATTCCATGTTATTATATATATAATAATGTAGAGACTGAAATAATGATATTTCCATCCGCATATCTATCGACAAATTCAGGAGGTAAAATCGATGAGCATATTCGATATCGTGGGACCAGAAATGATAGGTCCGTCGAGTTCGCATACCGCCGGGGCAGTAAATCTGGGCAGATTGGCCAGAGTTATTGCCGGCGGTGAATTAAAAAAAGTCGTGATCAAACCTCACGGTTCCTTCGGCAAAACTCTGCAGGGTCACGGGACCGATAAGGCCCTGGTGGGCGGGCTGCTGGGCTTTGAGCCGAACGATTCCCGGCTGCGCAGTGCTTTTGCGGAGGCTAAAAAGCGCGGCCTCGAGTTTGAATTTCAGAAGGTCGAGGGTAGATCTGTCCATCCCAACACCGTCATCTTCAATTTTTATAATGACGGTGAGGACCGTGAAAAGGATGGGATAAAAATCCAGGGAGCTTCAATCGGCGGTGGTGCTGTCAAAATTACCAGAATAGACGATTTTGAGCTCGAGGTTACGGGCAATAACGACTCTATTTGGTGCGTGCACAAAAATGTGCCCGGAGTCTTCGCACATATAACTTCCATGCTGGGGGAAAATGACATCAACATAATCACTATGAAGGCCGTGCAGCTGCGGGAAAAAGATCTGGGATCCTGCATTCTGGAGCTCAACCAGCCGGTTTCGCAGGAGACCGCAGCCGAGCTGGAGAAGACCGATTTTATAAACTTTGTGCGCAGAATCCCTAAACTTTAGAAATTGATCATATCAGGAGGGATTAGCATGATTTATTCGACCTTTTCTCAGTTCCTGGCTGCAGCCGAAAACGAGAATAAAGAACTCTGGGAAGTGGTACTGGCCAGGGAGATAGAAGAGGAGGATACCGATCGCGAAAAAGTTTTTGAAAAACTCGAGAGCAGGCTGAATGTTATGGAACAGGCCATCGAAACGGGTATTGAAAACACGCTGGATTCACAGGGAGGATTGGTCGATGGAGAGGCGGCCAGACTGGCCGCTTCTGGTGACGAATTGGGCATGGAGCTTTTTAAAAACGTCAATATTTATGCTCTGGCCACTGCCGAGGTAAATGCCAGCATGGGAAAGATAATCGCCGCTCCCACCGCCGGAGCGAGCGGGGTGGTGCCGGCGGTGATATTGGCTCTCGCCGGGGAGAAGGATATCGCCAGAGATCGCCAGCAAAAAGCCCTGCTGACGGCGGCCGGTCTGGGCGAGATAGCAGCGCGTAAGGCCACTGTTTCAGGGGCTGCCGGCGGCTGTCAGGCAGAATGCGGAGTGGCCGCCGGGATGGCAGCCGGGGCCGGGTCAGAGATGCTGGGAGGCAGACCGAAAGTCGCGCTCAATGCCTTCACACTGGCGCTTAAAAATCTTCTGGGGCTGGCCTGCGACCCGGTGGGCGGTCTGGTGGAGGTTCCCTGCGTCAAGAGGAATGCCACCTCGGCCAGCTGTGCTCTTTCGGCTATTTTGCTGGCCATGTCCGGCATAGAGAGCACCATCCCCGCTGACGAGGTCGTAAAAGCCATGCGCGAAATCGGTGATCTGATGCCTTCCTGCCTGAAGGAAACAGCCGAAGGAGGACTGGCCAACACCGAGACCGCCCGTAAGTTCGAAAAATCTCTGGAGTCGAACAAATGAGAGGGAAAAAGGTAAAAATATCAGAATATTGAATTATAAAATAAGGTTCTTCCTGTCCTCAGCCGGTAAATAGGTGTGTAAAAAACCTCATTTAGTTGCACTGGAAGATATAAAGCTTAGTTCACAATGAAATTTTTACCCGGCATAAGTTTGGTCTTCGGCCAAAAAACGCTAATTTTTTGCTGAATAATTTACAGCAAAACCTGAAGCCAGGGAGGTGAAGATGTGAAAACAGTAAAGATCAGAACAGAGAGATGTGTCGGCTGTCGTCACTGTGAGCTGGCCTGTTCGCTCGAGCATTCTCCCCGCGGAAAAATTCACGCACTTTTTCAGGATAGTCCGCCCCTGCCCGCTCGAATCAGCGTTAGAACCGGCATAGACCTCCTCAATTTTCCCCTCCGCTGTCAGCACTGCGAACCCGCACCCTGCCGGGGAGTCTGTCCCAGCGGCGCTATTTTTCGCGACAGAACGACAGAAAAAGTCCAGGTAAATGAAGATGATTGTATCTCCTGTGGGATGTGTGCCATGGTCTGTCCTTACAGCGCTATAACTTTTCCCGTCGCCGGCCGGGAAACCCCGGCTGAAAAAGAAAAGGCCCCTGCCTATAAATGTGATGACTGCCTTGATCGACGTCAGCAGGACGAGATTCCCGCCTGCGCGGAGGCCTGCCGCACCGGAGCATTGGAGTTTGGCGAGATCGATGAGATGGTTTCTGCTGAAAGAGATGAGCTGGCAGTTTTGCTGACCGCTGACGCTTCCGGCAAAAAGAGCGATCGCCGGCCTGAAAACATGGAGAAATATCGCGAGTTAAAGCAAAAGATGGCAGAACTTGGACCCTTTCCTGCCAGCCGAAAGGAGGAATAACAGATGAAAGAAGAGGATAAATATTCCGATCTAACCGAGGACGAACTGGCCCAAAAATCGCTGGCCGAGGCCGAAAAAGCAGGGATGGAGACCGCCTGGGATAGGCTGCAGGATCAAAAGCCGCAGTGCGGTTTCGGCGAGACAGGTGTATGCTGCAATCGCTGTGCTATGGGTCCCTGTCAGGCCGACCCCTTTGAAGAAGGACCGGAGCGGGGAGTTTGTGGAGCCGACGCCGATCTGATAGTCGCCCGCAATCTGCTGGCCGATATAACTGCCGGAGCCGCTGCTCATTCCGATCACGGCCGGGAAGTAGCGGAGATTTTCCAGGCAGCAGCGCAGGACGAGACCGGAGGAAGTTACGGGATCAAAGATGAGGACAGGCTGGCTGAGCTGGCCGATATCTTCGATCTCGGTGGAAAGGACCTCACCCGGGAGGAGACGGCCAAAAAACTGGCCCAGAGAATACTGTCCGAGTTCGGTACCCACCGCGATGGGCTGGCACTGACAGAGAGAGCTCCGGCCGAAACCAGAGAGATATGGGATGAGCTGGGTATTACCCCGGACAGCATCGGGGGCGATCTGGTAGAAGCCATGCACAGAACCCATATGGGTGTGGGAGCAGAACCTGCCAATATGCTCCTGCACGGTCTGAAAATAGCTCTGGGTGATGGCTGGGGAGGCTCGATGATAGCAACCGAGCTGGGAGATGTCATGTTCGGCACCCCGGAGATCAATCAAAGCAGCATGAATCTGGGCGTGATCGACGAGGATAAAGTTAATGTTATCGTACACGGTCATAACTCGGTCCTCTCGGAGATGGTCGTCCAGGCAGCCGAGAGCGAAGGACTGCAAAACATGGCTGAAGAGCGGGGAGCAGAAGGTATAAAGGTGGTCGGTCTTTGCTGTACCGGCAACGAAATTCTGATGCGCAGGGGCATTCCCATGGCTGGCAATATGCTCAATCAGGAGCTGGTGCTGGCCACAGGCGCGGTGGAGGCTGCCGTCATAGATTATCAGTGCATATTTCCCTCGCTGGTCGAGAGCGCCGATTGTTACCATACGGAGATTATAACCACCAGCCATAAATCCAAAATACCGGGAGCGGTTCATCTCGAGTTCGCGCCTGAGAGTGCGGAGAGCACAGCCCGGGAGATAGTAAAAAGAGCTATAGAGAATTTCTCCGAACGCAGCTCAAATCGTGTCAACATACCGGGGGAACCTCAGCCTGTGACGGCCGGCTTTTCGCTGCAGTCGATAACTGAAGCCCTCGGGGGCAGTCTGGATCCTCTGATCGAAGCCATAAAAACCGGCGATATCAGGGGAGCGGTCGGGATAGTGGGCTGCAACAATCCCAAAATCAAGCAGGATAAGGGGCATATCGAGCTGGCCAAAGAGCTTTTGCAGGAGGATATTTTGCTGGTGGAGACCGGCTGCGCTGCCGTGGCCTCCGGCAAAGAAGGGCTTCTCAGTCCAAAAGCCAGCGAGCTGGCAGGTCCGGGACTGCGGCCGGTGCTGGAAAGCCTTGAGATGCCGCCGGTGCTGCACATGGGAGCCTGTGTCGACTGTTCCCGCATCCTCAAGCTGGCTGCGGCCCTGGCCAGAGAGATCGGAGTGGGAATCCATCAGCTGCCGCTGGCAGGGGCTGCTCCTGAATGGTATGCTCAGAAAGCTGTAGCCATAGGCAGCTATTTCGTCGCTTCGGGCGTGTATACCGTTCTCGGTCCTCCGCCCAAAATCTTCGGAAGCAGCGAGGTTGTCGATCTGCTCAGCAGCGGGCTGGAAGAAGCTGTTGGAGCTAATTTTGCCGTCGAGCCCGAACCGAAAGCGGCAGCAAAGCTTATAATCGACCATATAGAAAGTCAGCGGGAAGAGCTGGGAATATGACCGAAAAAATAGCCATTATCGGCGCCGGACCTGCCGGCCTTAGCGCCGCCAGAACGCTCAGGTCCCGGGGGTGCGGCGCCCGGATTCGAATGTTTTCAGCTGAAAAAGCCCCGCCCTATGCCCCCGCTTCTCTGGGCAGATATTTGATAGAGGATAGAGAGGATATCCTCTACTGGCAGGGCCGGGATATCTGCAAGCGGCTGGAAATAGACGAACACCGGGGAGAAAAGGTGGTTAAAGTCGAGTCCGAAGAAAAAGCTCTGACCACTGCGGCCGGCAGAGAGTATGCTTTCGATAAGCTTCTCATAGCCTCCGGGAGTTCCCTTAAGATCTCCGAGGTAATAGAGGGACATGATAAGGAAGGGCTTTTGAACTTCAAAGATCTCTCAGCCACCAGAAAAATAAAGAAGCTGGCAGCTTCCGGCCGCGGCACAGCAGTGATAATCGGGGGAGGATTTATCGGAGTCGAGATCGCCCTCTGCCTGGCCGAGATAGGCATAAAACCCTCTGTCCTCAACCGGCGGTCCTGGATTATGCCCAGGCTTTTGGACAGGGAAACCGCCGGCCGGGTGGTCGCGGATCTCGAAGAAAAAGGAGTAGATGTTCGATTGAATACCGAGGGCAAATATCTGCACGGAGAGGAGAGGGTCGAGGCTGTGGAAACCACCTCCGGAGATATCCTGAAAGCGGATATCTATATAGCAGCCACCGGCGTCTCCCCCAATACCGATTTCCTCCAAAATAGCGGTGTAGAATATGAAGATTGGGGGATTCCTGTCGATGGTAAGCTGCGCACGAATCATCCCCATATATTTGCCTGCGGCGATGCAGCTCTTACCCGCGATTTCTTAAGCGGAGAGCTCACATCTCACGGCCTTCATCCGGTTGCTGTCAGACATGGCAGGACAGCTGCTGTCAATATTATGGGAGCCGAAAAGGAATACGAGCGCATGTTCAGCATGAACTCCCTGAAAGAGCTCAGCTATAAGCTCATAGTGGTGGGAGAGCTAAAAGGAGAGATCATTCGGGACGAGAGCGAAGAATATCTGCGCAAAATATATCTGAAGGATGATAAAATTAACGGATTTGTCCTGCTGGGAAATATCGTCAATGCAGGAATATATAGATCTCTTTTGAAAAATCGCCGTGAGGTCAGCGGATACAGAAACTGGCTTATCTCACCTCAGTTCAATCCGCAGGACCGGATTTACCGGTCAATTTGATCGGCGAGAGATAATTGCTGGCGGTGGAGAAGTCGGTTCTTATCTGCTGGAATCTATTCATTTCTCATTGATATAATGGAGCTGAAAAGGGCAATTCAGATCGATATAAAGAAATTCAGAGAGAAATTTGAAAAAGCCGGACAATCCGATCGGCCGCTTAGATGCTAAAATGAAACAAACGTATTTATCCAGAGGAGGAGTAATTTTTGGCGGCAAAAGGGAGCAATAAAAAAATTGATATCGATAAATTAAAGCCTGGAATGACCATAGCCGAAGATATTGGCAGCGAATTTGGAGCGGTGCTGATCCCTTCGGGAACTGTCCTGACAGAAGAGGTGATCAACCGGCTTGAAGATAGAGGGAGATCTGAAGTTGAGATTTTCACCGAGGCTGAAGAAGAAAGAAAAAGTAATTTAGAAAAGGTCAAAGAAAAAGAACGCGATTACAGAAAAAGCGTGATAAAGTTCGCTGAGAAATTTGAGAAGTTTATGTACAAACGCAGAGTGGAATATGACGATGTTCTGGAGCTCACAGAAAAAACCAGTAAATTATCCGAAGAGATGGACCTTGTCGATGTTCTGACCGCTATTAGAAGAGTTGATGAATACACCTATACTCATTCTCTCAATGTCGGCATTCTGGCGGGCATGTTCGCCGAATGGATCAACCTTTCCTCCGAAAGAAAAAATAATCTCGTTCAGGCCGGTATTTTTCACGATATCGGCAAAGCAAAAATCCCCGAATCAATTCTAAAAAAGCCCGATGCTCTGACAAAAAAAGAATTCGAATTTATGAAGCAGCATTCAGTCTTTGGTTTTAGAATGGTCAAAGAGAGTCAGCAGATAGAGGATGAAGTCGCCGCGGGAATACTGACTCACCATGAAAGATATGATGGATCCGGCTATCCCCGTCAGTATGAGGGGGAAAAGATACCGCTCTTTGGGCGTGTTCTGGCAATAGTCGATGCCTTCGATGCGATGACGGCGGATAGAGTTTACCAGAGAGCCCGCCCGCTTTTTTATGCTATCAAAGTTGTTGAGGAGGAGTCCTTCGGTCATTTTGATTATAAATTGAAAGAAGTCTTTTTAAGGAAGATACCCAACTATTTGGTCGATGAAAGGGTTAAACTGAATAACAAAAAAGAAGCCCGGATAATTTTTATTCCTCCCTCTCATCCCTATCATCCGATAATCAAAGTCGATGACCTGTATCTCGATCTGAAAAAGAACCCCGGCCTGGAAATCGTCGAAATCATCAAAGAATAACGGGCAGCTGTCAGGAATATTCATATTTAACCTCGACATTTATTTCCTGCGATCGCTGAGCTGCTGTTTAAATTATATTTGTTTTCAGCACCCAGCAATATATGCTGGGATATTATTATGGCTTTAAGGCAGCATTTATCCTGTAGGATCTTCTTTTTATCAGCTGATAGATATCGTATAAGATCACTATCATGACAATAATGGCTGGAAGATATAAAGCAAAGTGATACTCGAATTTTTTCGAAACTCAGGTTAAGTCCATGGCCAAAAAATAGCGTCCCCGGCTCAGGATCTGCCGGGCTGAGCGTGAGCTCAGGGATAAGCTTTTGCGAAGGAAGCGCAATTTTTTGGCCGAAAACTAAACTTATGCCGGGGAAAAATTTCATTGTGAACGCAGCTTTAT